>CANJPN010000009.1 GCA_947475855.1 Bradyrhizobiaceae bacterium | reverse complement strand
GATGCGCGCGGGTGACAGCCGCGCACCAAGCATCGCGGAACCGATCGGCGAGGGGTCAGGGTCGATTCCGATCGGATCGAGCGCAACGGCGGTGCCGTTCTCCATCCTCGCGCGATAGATGCCCCAATGAGTCGCGACGAGCGGCGATGCGACTATCGGAAGGGCCGTCGTGGGAACACCGGCCGGATTGACGTCGTCTAGGGCCATTGTTGACCTCCCGTTTCCCAATGGTGTCAGCGCATGCTGTCCCTCCCTTCGCAACGACGCGACGGGAGAGGCGAGGGCTTCACTGAACTTGGATCTTGGCGTCTTTCACGATCACTTCATAGCGCTTCATCTCGTCGATCATGAATGCGCGGAGTGCATTGGAGTCCTTGAAGTCGGGCTCGAAGCCGAAGGGTCCCAACTTATCCTTGAAGCGGGCCGAGTTCACAACGTCGGAAATGTTCTTGCCGAGGTAGGCTGACACATCGGCGGGGAGACCCTTCGGACCCCAGACGGCGTACCAGGAGACCATGTCGAACGCCCGCATGCCGCTTTCGGCGACCGTTGGCACATCCGGGGCCAACGGCGTGCGCTTCGCCGACGTAACGGCGAGAGCCCTGAGGCGGCCGGACTTCACGTGCGGGAGCGATGAGAGCATCGGATCAGCCATCAAGTGAACCTGGCCGCCGATGAGATCGTTCAGCGCCGGGCCGGCGCCCTTGTAGGCCACGACCTCAGCTTCGATGCCCGCCTGCTTCTTGAGCGCCTCGGTCGCGAGGTGTCCTGCGGAGCCTGCGCCCGAGGTGATGAGATTGTACTTGTCCGGATCCTTCTTCATCAGATCGAAGAATTCCTTCAGAGTCTTCGCCGGCACCGAGGGATGTGTCGAGATCAACAGCGGGCCGGCGGCAACGTGGGCGACGTGGGTGAAATCGTCGACCACGTTGAATGGCACGTTCTTGTTGATCAGCGGGGTGACGACATGAATCGAAGCGTTCAATAGCAGCGTGTGGCCGTCCGGTGCTGCCTTCATCACCGTATTCGAACCGACGACGCCTCCAGCGCCACCGGCGCGGTTCTCGACGATAAAAGGCTTCGAGGTCTTTTCCGATAACTCGTTGGCCAGCAGGCGCGCCACGCCATCAACCGAGCCACCCGGCGGGAACGGAACGACGATCGTCACAGTCTTCGAGGGAAAGGTTTGTGCCAGAGCTGCGGCACTCAAAGTGAGGCTGGTGGCGATGGCGAGTGAGATTAATTTTGCTGTGCGCATGACGACGTCCTATGCGGGTTCGCAGGCCGCCGATGGACGGCGGGGCGACGGATGGCGCAATGTAGACGCGTTATAGGTTATCCGCCATCATTCCGATGCATGGCTTGAAGTCGGGGCTTGAAGTCGGGGCTTGAAGTCGAGCGCTCGGCGTTGCTTGAGCTTTGCCGCATCTGGCGCGCGGACAATTCAGCCAAGCGGGCAGGCGAATACCTGTGGCGATCGCGTAATACAGGACACTGCTCCAAAAGGAGATTCCCCCAAATGCCCACATCCCGCACACACGTTTCCACAGCTCTTGGAAGCCGCTATCTGCAGCAGCTCTGCAAACACTGGGGGCACAAGCTGCAGGTAGAATTCACGCCGGAGATGGGATCGATACGGTTCGACGAAAGTCGCGTGTGCCGGTTGAAGGCGGACGAGGCGGGGTTACAAATCAGTGTCGAGGCGGGCGATGCGGAGCGGCTGGCGCACACCGAGCGCGTGGTGATCGAGCACCTGAAGCGGTTCGCGTTCAAGGAGGACCTCGGCGTGCCGGTGTGGGCGGCAGCCGAAGCTCAATAAGTCCCCGGATACTCGCCGCCGTCGATCAGCAGGCTCTGGCCCGTAATGAAGCCGGCCTTGGCGGAGCAGAGAAAAGTTGCGTAGGCGCCGATTTCATCGGGCTCACCATAACGGCCGGCAGGGTTGCGCTTGCTGCGTTCTGCCCAAATCTCCTCGAAGGGACGGCCCGTCATTTCGACGAGGCCCTGTACGTGATCGCGCTGAGCGTCGGAAGCGACGATCCCGGGCAGGATGTTATTGATGGTCACGCCGCGCGCGATCGTCTGCCGTGCGAGGCCGGCGCAGAAGCCGACAAGACCGGAGCGCGCGCCATTGGAGAGCCCAAGCTCGAGTTGCGGGATCTTCACGCTGCGCGAGACGATATTGACGACGCGGCCGAAGCTCCGGTCCATCATGCCGTCTACCGTGAGGCGGATCATTTCGATGGGCGCAAGCATCATGCGGTCGAGCGCCATGATCCAGCGGGCGCGGTCCCACTCGCGGAAGTCGCCGGGCGGCTCGCCGTCGCCATTGTTGATGAGGATGTCGGGCGCCGGACAGGCGGCGAGCGCGGCGGTACGGCCCTCGGGTGTGGTGATGTCGCCCTGAACGGGCACGACTTTCGCACCGGTCGCAGCGGCAATCTCTGTAGCGGCATTCTCGAGGACCGGACGTTTGCGCGCGACGATGTAGACCTCGGCGCCTTCGGCAGCGAGGGCTGCCGCGCAGGCCCGTCCCATGCCGCGGCTGCCACCGGTGACGAGCGCGCGTTTGCCTGAAATGCCTAGGTTCATTCTCGATTTTCCGTAGGGTGCGGTAGCAAAGCGTACCGCACCATTTTACCGCGGTTCGGTGCGGTACGCGCAGAAGCGCTACCGCACCCTACAGTTGACAATTGCAACGTCACTCCGCCGCGATGGCCGACACCGGCTTCAGCTTCCAGCTGTACTTCCTGTCGAGGCCGAGCTGCTGGACGATGCGCACGCCCTTCATGAGGGCTTCGCCTTCGAGATTGGTGAGCGGCTTGCGAAGGCTGCCCGCAGGCAAGCCAACCGCCTTCATCAATGACTTCACCGCTACCGGGTTGATCGCCGAATAGGTGTAGTGCAGTAGCGGCAGCAGGCCGAGATAGGCTTTGCGGAAACCGTCGGCTTCGGTCCAGCCTTTCCACGGCGTCGAGATGGTGGCCATTTCAGCCGGTGCGAGGTTGCCGGTCATGTTCGCCGTGCCGTGGCCCCCCAGGCTCATCGTGGGCACGACGAGCCCCAAGTTGGGGCTGTCGCAGCACATGATCGAGGCGTGCGTGTTGGCCGCGATCATCTGCGCGACCTGGCCGACGCGCGTGGTCGATTCCTTGTGCACGATATAGTTCGGATGCTTGAAGATGCGGATCAGGTTGTCCCAGTGCAGGTCCGTCTTAACGCGCGGCGGGTTGTTGTAGACTCCTAGCGGCAGATCCGTGGCGTCGGCAACATCGAGGAAAAAGCGTTCGATATCGCTCTCGGCGGCGCAGATGTAAGAGGGCGCCGCGAGTATCGCGCCGTCCGCGCCGCTGGCCTTGGCGAACTTGACGTTCTCTATCGTCGTATCGGTGTTGTTGCCGGTGCAGCCGTAGAACAACTTCATGCGGCCGGTCTTCATCTTGGCTGTCTCGACGATGATCGCCTTCTTCTCCTCTGGCGACAGCATCGAGACTTCGCCGGTCGAGCCCATGATGAGCACGGCGCACGAACCATTCTTTTCCTGGAAGGAGAGCAATTCACGGAAGGCTTCGAAATCGACCTTGCCGTCGCGATTGAAGGGCGTGATGAGTGCTACGAACGAGCCGGCGAGCTTCTGATCAGCCATGATGCTGTCTCCGATCCTGATTGGTCGGGGGCGAGCATACCAGAGCGTCGGCTGCAATGGGAGCCTCTTGCCCAGATGGCGAAACAGGTGGTGGTTATCGGCGCTGGCATGGTCGGCGTGTGCTGCGCACTCAGTTTGCGACGCCGCGGCATGGTGGTAACCCTGATCGACCGACGCGAACCCGGCCAAGAAACGTCTTTCGGCAATTCGGGGGTGTTCAGCCGCAGCTCCGTGTTTCCCATCAACGGGCCGGGGATGCTGCAGAAACTGCCGGCTTATCTGACCAACCGGCATCCGGCGGTAAGGTGGCGCGGTTCACTTCTCAGCAATCCGCGCTGGATCTTGGGCTTCCTGGCAGAATGCACGAAGAATAGCACTGGGCGGCGGTCACGGGCGCTCGACGGGCTGATCAAGCATTCGATGGGCCTCAACCGGAAGCTGATGGGTGAAGCCCAATTGCTTTCGCACCTGCTTGAAACCGGATGGCTGAAGGTCTGGCGCGGCGTCGATGGGGCGGGTACAGCGCAGGCCGAAGCGGCACCGCTCAACAGCTTCGGTATTGCCACGCAAGTTCTCGACGCGACGGGAATTGCGCGTCTGGAGCCGCATGCGGCGCCCGTTTTTAAAGCAGGTCTGCTTATCTCCGATTCCGCCTCGGTGGACGATCCTGGCGCGGTGGTCTCCGGTTATGCGGCGCTGGCGCGAGATCGCGGGGTCGTGATTCTCCGAGCGGAAGCTCGCGCGCTCTATCGGACGACGACGGGATGGCGGATCGAAACGACCCGCGACTCATATGATGGCGACGCAGTCGTTGTAGCTCTGGGGCCATGGAGCGCGGAGCTGCTGCGACCGCTAGGGTTTCGCGTGCCGATGGGGTTCGAGCGCGGCTATCACGTGCATCTAGCTATGCCAGAGGGAGCGGGGCCACAGCGCGCCATTCACGATGTGGATGGCGGCTTCGTGGTGAGCCCGATGCGGGCGGGCGCGCGGGTGACCTCGGGTGTTGAACTTGCGGGCCGCGATGCACTTGCGAACAACATGCAAATCGACGCTGCTGTTCGATTGGCGCGGGAGACGTTCGCGCTCGGCGCGCCGGTCGAGGTGAAGCCGTGGTTGGGCTCGCGACCGACATTGCCCGACAGCTTGCCGATGATCGGCGAGCTGCCTGGTGCGATCGGGCTCTATGCTGCGTTCGGACATCAGCACATCGGATTTTCGACCGGATCGGGAACTGGCGAGATCATTGCGGCTGCGATCGCGGGCGAAGCACCGCCGATCGATGCGAGTGCGTTCGCGGCGGGGCGGTTTGTTTGAGCGCGCGGAGATGTCAGCTTTTCATGATCTCGCGCCGAAGTACCTTCCCGATCGGCGACTTCGGCAACGCATCGACGAAATCGAAGATGTGGGGAATCTTGTTTCGCGCAAGCTTTGACTGCAACAGTACCTTCAGCTCGTCGGCCAGCCCCGGATCGGCAGTGACGCCCGCTTTCAACGCTACGACTGCGCGAATGAGATTTCCATCCTCGGCATGGGGCACGGGTACGATACAAGCCTCTGCCACTTTCGGGCTCTCCTGCAACGCATTCTCGATCTCGATCGGCACGATGAAGATGCCGCGGCTCTTGAAGCAATCGTCGTTGCGGCCGGCGATCCAGAAGTAGCCATCTGCATCGCGCCGGGCGAGATCACCGGTGTGGAACCAGCCATGGTGGATGACCTCGTCGGTCTTCGCCTTGTCCTTGTGGTAGCCGAGAAAGAAACTCGGATTGTCGGCGCGAATACAGAGCTGTCCGACCTCGCCATCGGCGAGTTCGTTGTGCGCGTCATCAAGGATACGGGCATCAGCGCCCCAGGGTACGCCGATGGAGCCCGGCTTCAACTCGATAAGAGGTCCATGGCTGATGGCGAGCTGCATCTCGGAGATGCCGTAGTGCTCCCAGATGTCGCCGCCAAACCGTTGCCGCCATTCGCCGAGGGTCGCTGCACCGAGCGCCTCGCCCGACGCATTGCAGCCACGGAGCGAGGACGTGTCGTGCCGCTTCTCGACGCCGTCCATCGCGAGGAGGCGGCGATAGATCGTCGGCACGGCATGGGCAACAGTCACACGAAACTTCTCGATGCATTCCAGGAAGCGCTCGGGCGTCGGGCGGCCTTCCATCGCCGCACCGGTCACGCCATTACGGAGGGGAAACAGCACATTGTGGCCCAACAGCGAGATGAAGCTCCATTCGCCTGCGGCCATCACGACATCGCCTGGTTGCGGCGGCACGCGATCGCGGTTGGCGTCGCCGCGGGCGACGAGCCAGCGCTGCGCGTGAAGAATTCCCTTGGGCCTTCCGGTCGTGCCCGAGGTGTAGCACATGAAGGCCGGGTCCTCCGCGCCAGTATTCGCGGTTGTCATGGTACCCGTACGCGTGAGGTCATCGAAGTCCTGCTCGCCGGACTGTGCGCCGCGAAGAATGACAAGGCCTTTCGGCAGCAGCGCGCGAAGCCGGCGCAACGGTTCCGCCTGCTCGCCCAGCGCGATAGCTGCAACGGCGTCGCTGTGCTTGAGGACGTATTCGACGTCAGCGAGACCGGCCGCCGTGTTCTGCGTGACGGGAACGGCACCGAGCTTTGCAAGACCCAGGAACGCAACGACGAACTCGAGACTGTTCCACATTCGGAGGAGCACGCGGTCCCGGCGGGCGATGCCCAGCGCCGATAAGCCAGCCGCGAACGCAGAAACCTTTGCGTCGAGTTCGGCATACGTCAGCCCGCCACTGTCGGCGACGAATGCAAGCTTTGGCCCGTCACCAGCCGCGATGCGCTTGTCGATGCATTCAGCCGCGATGTTGATGCGTGGCGGGATCGGTGCGTAGCGGGCCCAGACTGTGAGGTTGGGATGTGGCGGCATACTCGTTCAAAACTCCTGAGACCTGCTCAAATGAATCGCTGTTCGCTCTGGCACACGCTGCTGGCGGTCCGTCGTCACTTCAGTGACAGAGCAGGCTGCATGCGCTGCATCTCCTGAAGGGGCGTCGGAGGCCTGATGAATGCCCGATCCCCCTTCGCAACTTACCCGAGGGCGACACACCGTGCGTCGCTCCATCCCATCAAGCACCGTACCCCGGCCCGCTATAGCTCGGCTTGCGCTTATCGAGGAAAGCGCGGATGCCTTCCTGGCAATCCTTGGTGCGGGTAATCTCCTGGATCGCCGCGAACTCCTTGGCCCAGCCCTCGTCGGTGCGATTGGAATTCCAGTAGTGCTTAACCAGCTCCTTGGCATAGCGCACAGAGAGGTAGGGATTGGACGCGATCTGGCCAGCGAAGGTCATCACCTCTGCCATCAGATCGTCATGCGGGATTACCCGCTCGACGAGGCCGATTCGCTCGGCCTCCGCAGCATCGATGATCCGTCCGGTCAGGATCATCTCCAGCGCCTTGCCGACGCCGACGAGCTTGGGCAGGTTTCTCGCACCACCGCTCTCGGGCAGGAAGCCCGCCGGGACCGCCACCTCGCCCAGCTTCGCCTTGTCCGACGCATAGCGCAGATCGACGAGGGTGCAGATCTCCAGGCCGATGCCGACAGCCGGCCCATTGATCGCGGCGATCGTTATCGCCGGAAGGTCCTCGAGCTTCTTGAAGCAGCGCTGCAGGACGGAGTGGCGCAGGTCGTTGAAAAAGTAGTGCGCAAGTTCCTTGTATGGGCCGAAGTTGCCCATATCGAAATCATCCGGACCCGCGCCGAGGGGACCTGCTTCGGACTTCAAATCGCCGCCGGCGGAAAAGCCGCGGCCTGCACCCGTCAGAACCACCACCTTGATATGGCTCTGGTGCTTGATCTCGTCGAGCAGGATGTCCAGCTCGACCCGCATGCGAACATCGACCGCGTTGAGGAAATCCGGCCGGTTGAGGGTGATGACGCCGATACTCTTCTCTTCCGGGCGAAGCGGATTGGCGCGGACTTCCCAAAGCAGAGTCTTGTATTCCATGTTGGATGAACTCCTGATCTGATCGGTTCGGCCAATGCTGCCACGATCCGGCTGCTTTGCGCGAGCGGCAAATGTCCCTGTCTCATGGCCGCACTGGCTGCTAGTCTCAGGAAGCTCGATAAAATGAGACGGGGTTCCACGACATGCCGAAGCACTATCTCAAGTCAAATCCGCAGACGTGCCACTGGGGTTACTTCGACGCCAAGCAGGCGCCTGTGATGACGATCGCCAGCGGCGATGAGATCACCATCGAGACGATCAGCGGGAAGCAGGACACGATGCCGCCTGCAGGTTTCATCGTGCCGCCGGAGCTGCTCGAAGTGCACGCAAAGACACCGCAGATCATAGGGCCACACATTCTCACGGGGCCGGTCGCGGTTGCCGGAGCGATGCCGGGTGACGTGCTCGAGGTCGAGATCCTCGACGTCGAGCTGCGCCAGGACTGGGGCTATAACTCGATCAGGCCCCTCGCCGGTACTCTGCCAGACGATTTCCACGAGGCTCGCACCATCAACATCCCGATGGACATGCAGCGTATGGTGGCGAAGCTGCCCTGGGGCGTGGAGCTGCCGCTGTCGCCGTTCTTCGGTGTGATGGGTGTCGCGCCGCCGCCCGCGTGGGGTCGCATCTCGTCCGCGGTGCCACGCGCGATGGGCGGGAACCTCGACAACAAGGAACTAAAGCCGGGCGCGAAGCTGTATCTGCCAGTGTTCGTTCCAGGCGCCAACTTCTCGTGCGGCGACGGACACGGCGTGCAAGGCGATGGCGAAGTTTGCGTGACCGCGATCGAGACGGCGCTCAAGGGTCGCTTCAGGCTCACCGTGCGCAAGGACCTGAAGTTCACCTATCCACGTGCAGAGACGGCGACGCACTACATCACGATGTGGATGGATCCGGACCTCGATACGTGCGCGATGCAGGCCCTGCGCGACATGATCAGGCTCGTCACGGAGCGGATCAACATTTCACGCGAGGACGCCTACACGCTGTGCAGCTTAGCTGCGGATCTGCGCGTGACGCAAACCGTGAACGGTTCGAAAGGGATTCACGTGATGCTGGCGAAAACAGCCGTGCATGGAACTTGATTTTTACTGTGCCGGTGGCGTCACGCCTTTCGATTTCATGACGGCATGCGCCGCCGCCGATGTGATCAATTCGGTGAAGGACTTGACCGCCGTTGCCTCTTTCGATGCCACTGACGCGCCTACCGCATAGACGACCCAGCTTTGCAATTCACCGGGAAGGGGACCGACGAGATCGACACCTTCGATCTCCATGATGCCAGGAATAGTTGTCACGGACACTTCGACCTCGCCGCGGGCTACCGGCTCGACTGCGCCGCCACCGGGGAGCGGCTTCAGTTTGGGCTTCACTTCCGCTGCAATACCGATCCGCTCGAACATGGCGATGATGGCATTACCCGCCGCACCGTCCGCCGTATAGCCGATCGAACGCGCCGCCAGCAGAGCCTGCTTGAAGCCCTCGGCCGTCGAAATATCGGGGCGAGGTGCGCCTTTTCTGACCGCCATGCCGGCCCCCGTGCGGCCGATCTCGCGGATCGAGGACGGATCTATTTTCCCTTGCTCGACCGCTCGCTGCATGAGTTGATCCGTCAAAATGGCGATATCGAAGACCGCACCACTCTCGATCCGGCGTGCCATCGGGGGCATCAGCTCGAACGACACCTTCACTTTGTGGCCGGTCACCTGTTCGAATTTCGTCACGAGATCGGTCATGACGGGACGCAACGACGGGGGGCTCAAGAGTGAGATCTCGGCGGCGTGCGAGGATGCCCCGCTGCCGGACACCATCGCAGCGCACCAAACTGACGCCATTGCTGCTCCGCCGATCCGCATCATCATCTCCTTTTCGAGGCACGTGTTGCCGGCCTATGGTGGGGAAAGGCACATTCATCGCACAGACCGTAGGAAGGCAACCCTCATGCTAGCTGGTGCGCGACTGCTCTTGATCGCAGCGCTGTTGTCGGGCGCTTCAATAAAGTCTGCTTCAGCCCAGATGAAGGGTCCGCTCGTACTCGAAAAGAACGGCTCGTTCTATGTCGGCGGCAAGATGACCGAGATCGAAGGTCGCGCGGCGATGACCGGCCACATGTACGTCGAGTACATGATCCCAGCACGCAAGATCCAGCCGTATCCCGTGATCATGATTCATGGTGGGTTGCGGTCGGGCACCAACTTCACGGGCACTCTCGACGGAAAGGAAGGATGGGCGCAGCAATTCGTCCGCCGCGGCTACGCCGTATACATCGTCGATCAGGTCGGGAGGGGACGCTCCGGCCTGACCGAAAAGCTCTATGGACCGATCCGTTCGACCGACGCGAAGGGCGCCCTTTCCCGTTACGTGCAGCAGAAGAAGTTCAATCTCTGGCCGCAAGCCAAGCTCCATACGCAATGGCCCGGTGGCGATGAGATGAGCTCGCCTACCGTGATGGCATTGTCGGCATCGCAGTTGCCGGAAATCGCGAACTTCAGATTGCAGCAGGAACTCAACCGCGATGCGCTGGTGGCACTGCTCGACAAAATCGGCCCCTCGGTCATCCTCGGCCACTCGATGGCAGGCGCGTTCCTGTGGCCGGTCGCCGATGCCCGCCCCGAATTGGTCAAGGCAGTCATAGGGGTGGAGCCGAACGGTCCGCCGGCGCACGGGGTCGAGTTCACAGGCCCGCCGAGTTGGTTCAAATACGGGCCAATTGCCCTGTCGTGGGGCGTGAGTGACGTACCATTGACGTATTCGCCGCCGGCCGCCACCGCGTCAGAGCTGAAGTTCGTGCAACAGGAAAAGCCAGATGGGGATGATCTCGTACGCTGCTACCGTCAAGCGGAACCGGCGCGGAAGTTGCCGAACCTCAAAATGCCGATCCTCGTCGTGATGGGCGAGGCATCGTATCACGCGCCCTACGATCACTGCACGGTCAACTATCTCATCCAAGCCGGAGCGAAGGCGAAACTGATGCGGCTGGCCGATCTCGGCATCAAGGGCAACAGCCACGTACTCATGCTCGAGAAGAACAGCGCTGAAAGCGCCGGCGCGATGGCAAATTGGCTTGGAAAAGCGCTCCCTCGGCCTCGGGCGGCCAAGCGCCGATGATTGCAGATTTGCGAAACACGACGAAGCTCGCGTAGGTTGGCCTCAGTCGCAATAAAATGACCCTTCATCCGGCAGGATCGCTCATGTCCACTACCGCAGTTCCTCAAGCCGCCACGACATCCGCGCGGGCCGCCGCAGGTGCCGATCCGCGCAGCGACAACATGCGCTTCTATCCAACCGCGTTCGATTTGCGGGAGCGGGCCCGGCGGCGCATGCCGAACTTCGCTTTCGAGTACGGCGATGGCGGCGCCGGCTCCGACGGCGGCATCCGGCGGAACTGGGACGCGCTCGACGCGGTCGAGATGATGCCTCGCTACGGCAGAGTCGTCGCGCCGCCTTCCGCGCAGACGACGATTTTCGGCCGCAACTACACAGCGCCGATCGGGATCGCGCCGGTTGGGGGTCCCGGCACCTGTTTCCCGGGCGCCGAGAAACACCTGGCGAAGGCGGCGCAGGCGGCGCGCGTGCCCTATACGCTTGGTGTGCTTTCGGGCATCACGGTAGAGCAGGCGGCCGAAATCGCGCCCGACGTGCTGTGGTTCCAGCTCTATCGGTTCGCCAGCAACAACCATAAGATCGGCATGGATCTGGTGCGGCGGGCCGAAGCCGTGGGCGTACAGGCGCTGGTACTGACGTTCGACACACCGGCGCGAACGACCCGGCCGCGCGAGTCCAAGAGCGGCATTCCGCATCCATTCCGGCTGACCTGGAAGATGCGGATGGATGCGATGTCGTCGCCAGCTTGGATGTCAGCGCTGGCACAGAACGGCATTCCGCGGTTCGTCTCGCTCAACCCTTACATGGGCGGTAAGCTCAGCCTGGAGGAGTCGACGGCATTCATCCGTCGCGAGCAGGGCGGTGCGTTCACCTGGGAGGAGTTGGCGCGGTATCGCGATGCCGTGAAGAAAACGAAGCTCGTGGTGAAGGGCGTGTTGCATCCTGCCGACGCGGAGCGACTGGTGAAGCTCGGCATGGACGGCATGGTCGTCTCGAACCACGGCGGCCGGCAGATCGAAGCGCTACCGGCGTCGATCGACGCACTTCCAGAAGTCGCACGGGTGGTCGGCGGCAAGGCGACGATTATCCTCGACAGCGGCGTGCGGTCGGGCGTCGATGCGGCGCGGGCCGTGGCGCTCGGAGCCGACGCGGCGTTCGCGGGCAAGGCGTTCATGTGGAGCTTAGGGGCCTTGGGACCGGAAGGTCCCGGCCACTACATCAACGTGCTGACCGAGGACGTAAAGGCGACACTGGGCCAGACTGGGTGCAACACGGTGGCGGAACTGCGGAAGGTGCCGGTGCGGCATCCCGGCGCATATTCGATGGCAGACGTTGTCGAGCGGGTGTAGCTGCGGCGCATTGTCTATCAGTGCATGCGAAAGCATCGCGACGGCATGGCTCTTCGACCGGGGCCATGCCGCTTTTCCATGGGATTTCAGTGAATTCCTTGATGAGTTTCAGCAACGACGGTTCTCGCGGACCGAGGACTGGAGTATTGGGTAAGCAGCCCAATAGAACCAAACCTTATTCGGCCCGAGATGGCGCAGAGACGGAACAGTAAAGCCCTGCACGCTACAGCGGAAAACTCGGTGGAAGCCGGGCCTTCCGGGGATGCGCCGGTGCATGTGTCCTCGGTGCCCGAAGCGCCAGCTACGGCTAGTCCTCCGGCGGTGGGCGAAGTGACACCGTCGATGGCGCAGTTCCTGGAAATCAAGACGGCCAACCCGGATTCCATCCTGTGGTACCGGATGGGCGATTTCTATGAGCTGTTCTTCGAAGACGCGGTGATCGCGTCGGCAGCACTCGGCATCGTGCTGACCAAGCGCGGCAAGCACCTGGGTCAAGACATTCCGATGTGCGGCGTGCCGGTCGTGCGAGCCGACGAATACCTGCAGCGGCTGATCCGGCAGGGCTATCGCGTCGCGGTTTGCGAGCAGCTCGAAGATCCCGCTGAGGCGCGCAAGCGAGGCTCGAAGGCCGTCGTGCGGCGCGATGTCGTCCGGCTCGTCACGCCGGGAACGCTGACCGAAGACACGCTGCTCGATGCGCGGGCGCGGAATTATCTGACGGCGCTTTATCGTGCGACTGCCGGCTCGGCAAGCGCGCGAGGCGCCAACGCCGCTGAATTCGCAGTGGCGTCGCTCGATCTATCGACCGGCGAAATGGAAGTGGGGCTCGTCACCAGAGCGGATCTTGGCAGCGAAATCGTGCGGCTGTCGCCATCCGAGCTGATCGCGTCCGACGAGGTGCTCGATGACGAGGATGTCGAGAAGTGGATCGGCATCGTGCGGGCCGCTCCGACCCCGGTTCCCGCCGCGAGCTTTGACAGCATGGCGGGCGAGCGCAACCTGAAGGCAGGGCTCGGCGTCAGCGACCTCGATGCGTTCGGCGCGTTCAGCCGGCCGGAATTGTCGGCGATCGCGGCGCTGCTCAAATACGTCGAGCTGACGCAGATTGGCCGCCGGCCGATGCTTCGGCCGCCGCGGCGCACTGGCGCGGGCAGTGTCCTCGTGATCGATGCGGCAAGCCGGGCGAGCCTGGAAATCTTGCGATCGACGTCCGGCGAGAAGAGTGGAAGCCTTCTGGCTTCCCTCGACCGCACCGTCACGGGTGCTGGCGCTCGTGAGCTTGCAGGTCGGCTGTCGAGCCCGTTGACCGATCCGCACGCGATCAACGCGCGACTCGACGCGGTCGGGTTCCTGATGGAGCGCGAGACGCTGCGCGAAGACGTTCGGGGCGCACTCAAGGCGACGCCGGACATGGCACGCGCGCTGGCGAGACTTGCCCTGCAACGTGGCGGTCCTCGCGATCTCGGGGCGGTGCGCGACGCGATCATCCAAGGCCAGAGATGCGCGTCGCTTCTGACTTCTGCGGCGCGCGGCATCGGGCTGCCGCAGGAGCTACAAACGACGACCGAGCGCATCTGCGCCGTCGACCCCGATCTCGGTGAAACACTCAGCAATGCACTTGGCGACGAGCTTTCGCACCAGCGGCGCGACGGCGGTTTCGTGCGCGCCGGGTTCCGCCCCGAACTCGACGAGGCCCGTCAACTCGCGGAGGACAGCCGCAAGGTGATGGCGGCGCTCGAGGCGCGCTACATCGATGAGACCGGCGTCAAATCCCTGAAGATCCGGCACAACAACATCCTCGGCTATTTCATCGAGGTGACCCAGCTCAACGCGAAGCCGCTGATGTCGCCGCCGTTGTCGGAGAAGTACCGGCACAAGCAGACGATGTCGAACGCGATGCGTTTCACGACACTCGAGCTGACCGAGATCGAAGGTCGCATCGCGTCCGCGGGCGAAAGAGCGCTGTCTCTGGAACAAGACATCTTCGCTGAATTGGCGGTACGGATAGCGGCCGCCGAGCAAGCGCTCATCGCGCTCGCCGCAGCGCTCGCGGAGATAGATCTCTATGCAGGACTGGCTGAGCTGGCAGCCGTCGAGAACTATGTGCGGCCTGTCATCGATGGAAGTCTCGCGTTCGAGATCCGCGGTGGACGACATCCGGTTGTCGAGCAGGCGCTGCGCGCAGCAAAGTCCGGGCCGTTCATCGAGAACGACTGCGTCCTGGTCTTGATGTCGAACGATGACCTGCCGGCTCAAGGTTCAGAGAACGGCGGCAAGCCGCCCGGTTTCGAGGAATCGGCGCAAGGCCGTGTGTGGCTCGTCACCGGTCCGAACATGGCGGGCAAGTCGACATTTCTGCGGCAGAACGCGCTCATCGCGTTGATGGCGCAGATGGGTTCGTATGTCCCCGCGCGGTCTGCACGGATCGGCGCGGTCGACCGCCTGTTCAGCCGTGTAGGTGCTTCGGACGACCTTGCTCGCGGGCGCTCCACCTTCATGGTCGAGATGGTCGAAACGGCGGCCATCCTCAATCAGGCAAGCGATCGATCGCTCGTCATTCTCGACGAAATCGGCCGCGGTACCGCGACATTCGACGGCCTGTCGATTGCCTGGGCGACGCTCGAATACCTGCACGATGTGTGCGGCGCACGGGCACTTTTCGCCACGCACTATCACGAGCTGACGCAGCTAACGGGCAGGCTGTCAGCGCTGGCGTGCGCGACGATGGACGTGAAGGAATGGCAGGACGAGATCGTGTTCCTGCATCGCGTGCGCCCCGGCGTCGCTGATCGTTCCTACGGCATCCAGGTTGCGAAACTTGCGGGCTTGCCGTCGAAAGTCGTCACTCGTGCCGGCGAAGTGCTGAAGCGTCTGGAGAAGCAGGGAAGGCGGAGCAGCGGGCACGAGAAAGTCCTCGAAGATCTGCCTTTGTTCGCTGCCGCAGCACCCGAGCCGAAAGCTGCCGACGAACCAATGAGCGGTCCCGATCCTCTAGCTTTGTTGCTCGATGAAACCAACGCCGACGATCTCACTCCGCGGGCCGCACTGGACCTCATCTACAAACTCAAAGGTCTGCGCGCTACCGAAGCCGCAGCCGCTTCCGAAACCGGCTTCAGGAAGATCAAGCCATGACCGCGCACGAGCCGAACCTACGTCATCGCCGCGCCGAGCTGCCGACGCCGCCCAACGATATCCCCGCGCCTTATTTCGACTTGACGGCACTGCGCGTGGAGTTGACCGCGATTTTCAACACTACTCGCTCGGCGCAGGAAGCGCGCGCTCCAGTCGTCGAACGAATGAAACAGCTCGTGAAGTCGGCGCGTGATGCTGCACGCGCGCAAATCGAACACGACGGAAATGGGCGGCGTTGCGCGAGCGGCCTGTCGCTGTTCCAGGATGAACTGATACGGCTGCTCTACGACTACACGACGACACACGTCTATCGCGCCACGAACCCTTCCGACGCCGAGCGGATGGCGATAATTGCAACGGGGGGATACGGGCGCGGGCTGCTCGCGCCGGGATCCGATATCGATCTTCTGTTCCTGTTGCCCTACAAGCAGACGCCGTGGGGCGAAAGCGTTGCGGAATACCTGCTCTACATCCTCTGGGACCTCGGTTTCAAAGTCGGCCACGCAACGCGCACCGTCGAACAGTCTATCAAGCTGTCGCAGGCGGACACGACTATCCGCACTTCGCTCGTCGACATGCGCCTCATCAAGGGTGATGGGCAACTGTACGAAGAGCTTTCTCAGCGCTTGTTATCGGAAGTGTTCCGTGGAACTGCGCGACAGTTCATCGCCGCCAAGCTCGGCGAACGCGACGACCGGCACAAGCGCGCAGGCGCAAGCCGGTATCGCGTCGAACCGAACATCAAGGAAGGCTCGGGCGGCCTCCGTGATCTGCATACCTTGCATTGGCTGGCGAAGTATCTCTATGGCGCAGACCTTGCCCACGGCTCGGGCGCCGACAAGCTGTTCACGCCGGCAGAGCTCACGATGTTCCGTCGCTGCGAAGACTTCCTTTGGAGCGTGCGCTGCCATTTGCACTTTCTGACTGGACGGGCGGAAGAACGGCTATCTTTCGACGTGCAGCCGACCATGGCGCAACAGCTCGGCTATCGCGCGGCAGGCGGCATGCTTCCCGTCGAGCGGTTCATGAAGCACTATTTCCTCGTCGCAAAGGAAGTCGGTGATCTCACGACAATCCTCTGCTCGGCGCTCGAAATGCAGCAGCTCCTCAGTGCGCCACGCATCAACCGCCTGCTCAACCCAGCGAGCTGGACGGTGCGACGCCGCGTTCGCCAGCGCACGGATTTCCGCGTCGACAACGAGCGCTTGAACGTGTCGGATTCACACGTGTTCGAGCGTGATCCGGTCAATCTCATCCGGATCTTTTCGGTGGCCGAAGAAACCGGCTCATATCTTCATCCGAATGCGCTGCGCCTCATTCGCAGCTCATTGAGGATGATCGACGACAAAGTTCGCAACGACGCGGAAGCCAACCGCCTGTTCCTCGAGCTGCTCGAGCGGACAGCAGAGCCTGAAACGATGCTGCGGATGATGAACGAGGCGGGCGTGCTCGGTCGCTTCGTTCCCGAGTTCGGCAAAGTCGTCGCGATGATGCAGTTCAACATGTATCACCACTTCACGGTGGACGAACATCTCGTGCGCACGGTAGGCGAGATGAAGCGTATCCGGGATGGCAAGTTCGCGGACACGCTACCGCTATCTACAGAGATCTTCTCTTCCGTCATCAACAAGCGCGCATTGCTGGTCGCGGCGCTGATGCACGACGTCGGCAAGGGACAAAAAGAAGATCATTCGATCGTCGGGGAGCGTGTGTTGCGCGGGCTCGGGCCGCGGCTTGGCTTGACGGCGGCGGAGACGGAGACCGCGGCGTGGCTGATCCGCGAGCATTTGACGATGAGCGAAATCGCGCAGAGCCGCGATCTGCAAGATCCAAAAACGATCCGCGATTTCGCGGCAATCGTGCAGAGCCCCGAGCGGCTCAAACTACTGTTGCTGCTGACGGTGGCGGACATCCGGGCGGTTGGACCGGGCACTTGGAACGGGTGGAAAGGACAACTGCTTCGCCAGCTCTATTGGGAAACCGAACCACTGGTTGCCGGTGGCCACACACTGGTTGGGCGGAAGGACCGCATCGCCGCCGCGCAACGCGCTCTGCGACCGGAACTCAAGGACTGGCCAGCCGACGAAATCGAACGGTTCATCGCGCGCCACTACGACGACTACTGGCTCAAGACGGATACGCGCCGGCAGGCAGAACACGCGCGATTGTGCAGGCGCGCCGAACAAGAAGAGCTCAAGCTCGCGACCGACTTTGCATCGAATGCGTTTACTTCGATCACCGAGCTGACCGTTCTTGCGCCCAATCATCCGCGCCTCCTGTCACTGTTCGCCGGCTCATGCGCGGCGGCGGGTGCCAACATCATCGGCGCGCATATCTCGACGACGCGCGACGGCATGGCGCTCGATATGTTCCTTCTGCAGCGCGAGTTCAGCGAGGAAGAGGACGAGCGACGCCGCATCAATCGAATCACCCGAACGATCGATATCGTGCTGAACGGCGAGGAACGTCTCGCTGCAATGATGGCAAAGCGGAAACCGCCGGAGCGCCGCATCAGTGCTTTTCACGTGGAGCCGCAGGTCGTGATCAACAACGAGGTATCGGATCAATTCACTGTGGTCGAGGCGACGGGTCGCGACAGGCCCGGCCTGCTTTACGATCTGACGAGCACACTGTCGGACCTTTCCCTCGACATAGCCTCCGCGCATATCACGACCTATGGTGAGAAAGCCGTCGACGTCTTCTACGTGACCGATTTGACCGGAAGAAAAGTCGCGCTGGAGTCGCGGCAGCAGGCCATACGCCAGCGGCTCGCCCACGTGCTCGGACCACAGGAGGGCGCGGCGCTGGTGCCGAAGCACGCAGCGGAAGCGCGATGAACACTTGGTGAGTTCGATGCGACGGCATTGACCCCCTCGACCACAGCGTTATCTAGCTTGCACAAACTCCTTGTCCGGCAACACGGCACAATGCCCGGGCCAAACGCAATTCGAGAGCAGAAACATGACGTCGACAGCAACCAGACATGCCCGTGTATTGATTCTCGGCTCGGGGCCGGCAGGCTACACGGCCGCCATCTACGCAGCCCGAGCGATGCTGAAACCGCTCATGCTGCAAGGCATCCAGCCCGGTGGGCAGCTTACGATTACGACGGACGTCGAGAACTATCCGGGGTTCGCGAAGGCGATCCAGGGCCCGTGGCTCATGGAAGAGATGAAAGCGCAGGCGGAGCACGTCGGCACCGAGATCGTAATGGATCACGTGAGTAAAGTGGAGCTCGACAAGCGGCCTTTGCGTCTGACCTGCGATTCCGGCGACGTGTACACGTGCGACGCGCTGATCATCTGCACCGGCGCGCAGGCGCGGTGGCTGGGAATTCCAACCGAAGAAGCCTTCAAGGGCTACGGCGTTTCGGCGTGCGCCACTTGCGACGGTTTTTTCTTCAAGAACAAGGAAGTGATCGTCGTCGGCGGTGGCAATACGGCCGTCGAAGAAGCGATCTTCCTCACCAATTTCGCCAAACGCGTGACGGTCGTACATCGCCGCGATTCTTTCCGCGCCGAGAAGATCATGCAGGAACGGCTGTTCAAGAACCCGAAAGTCGAAGTGATCTGGGACAGCGAGATCGCCGAGGTCACGGGCTCTGCCGAACCGAAGGCCGTCACCGGTGTCAAGCTGCGCAACGTCAAGACCGGAAAGATCTCCGATCGCGCCGTCGATGGCGTGTTCGTGGCGATCGGTCACGCGCCAGCGACAGAGTTGTTCAAGGGGCAGCTCGAAATGAAACCGTCGGGGTATCTGATCACGAAGCCAGATTCGACCGCTACGTCGATCCCCGGGGTGTTCGCGGCGGGCGACGTGAAGGACGAAATATTCCGGCAAGCCGTAACGGCCGCCGGCATGGGCTGCATGGCGGCACTGGAAGCCGAGCGATGGTTCGCTGGCGGGCATTGAAGTGTGTAGACGATAAGTAGGGTCGCGCTTCGCTTGACTCAACCTGCGGCACCAATCCGCGCTACGACTTCGGCTGATCTGAAATCGTCAGGTACTTGCGCCAGATCGCCTTGTCGCCGAGCGACTCGGCGAATTTGAGGTGGGCTGCCTCGTCTTCCGGCGAAAGACGAGAAGGCAAGGGTGACGGGCGCTGTCTGGCCTTGCCGAAGTGAACTACGTTATTGGTTTCATCCGACGACTTCGACTTGGCGAGGCTCAGGTTCGCCTGGCGCTCGCCGAGCAGCTCGACATAGACGTCGGCCAGCAACGTCGAATCCATCAGCGCCCCGTGCTTGATGCGCTTCGAATTGTCGACGCCGTAACGTTTGCAAAGAGCGTCCAGCGTATTGGGGCCAGCCGGATGCTTGCGGCGTGCCAGGGCGAGCGTATCAATGACGCGATCGGGCGTGACCGGCGGGCGCCCGAGGCGGCCGAGCTCCATGTTGATGAAGCCCATGTCGAAGTTGGCGTTGTGAATGACGAGAACGCCGTCGTCGCCGATGAACTCGAGGAACTGATCCACGACCTGGGCGAAGACCGGTTTGTCGGCCAGCGATGCCGTCGAGATGCCGTGGATGCGCTCGGCGTCTGGGTGGACGTCGCGGCCGTCCGGATTGATGAGCTGATGGTACTCGCGGCCCGACGGGATGCGGTTGATCAGCTCGATGCAGCCGATTTCGATCAGACGGTCGCCCTTCTTCGCATCGAGGCCGGTGGTCTCGGTGTCCAACACGATCTCGCGCTGCATTCGTTGCTCCTCGTCCGTGCCAACAGAACTAAGCTACGTCGCTCCAATGCACGGCGAAGGCTGTGCCGGAGCGGCCCTGAAGCTCGACGATGATTCGGTCGATCTGGGCCAGTGTCTCTTCGATCGTCACACCAGTATCCACAACGAAGGTTGCCCGCTTGCGCTTCTCCGCGTCGGGCATCTGCCGAGCCAGGATCGTGTCGAGTTTCTCGGGCGTCATGCCAGGGCGCAACATGACGCGGGCGCGCTGAACATCTGCCGGGGCGCTGACGACGATGGTAACATCGCAGCGCTTGTCGTTGCCTGGTTCGAACAGTAGCGGCACTTCGAGCACCGCCATCGCCGCGCCGCTGGCCTTGGCAGCCTGCAGGCAGTCGCGTTCCGCCGCATGCACAAGCGGATGGACGATCTCGCCGAGGCGCTTGAAGCCGTGCGGGTTGCGCAAAAGGGCTGCAGACAGCTTGGTCCGGTCGATCTTGCCGTCCGTGGTCGAGCCCGGAAATTCCGCTTCGACGGGGGCGACAGCTACGCCCTCGTACAGCTCGTGCACCAATGCGTCGGCATCGCAGACCGGGATATTGCGTTCGCGGAACCGCGAAGCGACGGTCGATTTGCCCATGCCGATAGAGCCGGTAAGGCCGATGATGAGCATTGCAGACGCACCCTTGTCGACGACGGAGTTGGCTTGTCAGATAGAAATCACGGCAATGTGACCTGCAAGACGGCCTGAGCACAAGTCCTGCACTAGTGCGTTTAAATCTAGAGCATCTTTATCCGACCGGAGAAGCGCGGAAGCGTTTCCCTCCGGGCAGTTGGTGCTTCAGTGCAAAGATCCACATAGGCAACACGGCAGTAAGCAGTCAGTATGTTCCCTCAACCGTTGCAGGACCGTCGACATGAAGAGACTACTACCACTGGTCTTGATGGCGATAGTCCTCGGCGCGCCGCAGATTGCGCGCGCGCAGGAAGGAGAGAAGCTTGAGGTACTCGCGTCGTTATGGTGCGATACGGTCGATCAGCTTGAGACGGTTCTGCGGGCCCACTACGCGGACAAGGTTCCACTGCAGCGCGCGATTGCCGAGATCAACCGTACCAGCCCCGAAGCCTGCATCATCGCGCGAGCGATCATCAATCCAGCGACCGAAGTGAAACGGCTGACCGCCGGCAACAATGTGATGTCGCTGCGGGCGGCGCGCGTGCACGGTATCATGCGTGGAGGTTTTGCGCTGAAGATGTCACCGCAAACGTGGTACTGTGTGCACATCCTCGCTGAGCTGGTGCCGCTATAGTGGCTGCTCAGGTCGGAATGACACCGCGCTGGCGAAGCTCGGCGAGCAATTCGAGCAGCGGCATACCGAGGATCGTGAAGTAATCACCTTCGATGTTCTCGAACAACTGGATACCCAAGCCTTCGAGTTCATAGGCGCCGACGCAAGCACAAATGCGATCGCCGGTGCGTGCGAGGTAGCCGTCCAGAAACTCGTCGCTGAAGTCGCGCATCGACAGCGATGCAGCGTCCAGACAGCTCCAGGTTTCCCGGCCTGACTGGGCAATTGACACCGTCGACAGCAACCGGTGGGTCCGGCCCGACAACGCTCGCAAGGCGCGGCGAGCGGCGTCCATGTCCGGCGGCTTGGTGTAGATTTCGCGGCCAAGCTCGAGGACCTGGTCGGCGCCGATCACCAGCGCAGCCGGGAAGCGGATACTCACCTCTTCAGCTTTCGCCCGAGCCAAGATGCGTGACACGCCCGTTGGGGTTCCGTCGGGATCGTTTGCTGCGTAATCGTGACGGATCTTGTCCTCGTCGACTTCGGCCGGCACGACGCGAAACTCTACACCGGCGGATTCGAGCATAATGCGCCGGGCCGAGCTTCCCGATGCGAGGATGACTTCCGAATATGAAGCGCCGGTCATTCCGCTCTCATGCCGTGAAAGTGAACCGCGAGCCCACGTTGGTCGTGACGAGCTTTGTGGGCATGCGACGGCGCAGGGAGTTTATGAAGTCCTCGCCCGAACAATGCATGGGGATGACGACGTCCGGCTTCAAGGCCTCGAGTTCAGTCACGGTCTGCTCGATGTATTCCGGTGGCGCGGTCACGAGGTGGAAACCACCCAGCACCGCGTGCAGTTTTGACACGCCGGAAATCTGCATCGCCTGTTTGATCGTATTGATCAGTCCGACGTGGCCACACGACGATATCACCACTAGGCCCTTGCCCTGCACGATGTAGCAGGTGGCGTGCTCGTCCGGGTGGGTATCCTTCAACAATTTGCCCCGGCGCTCGGCTTCGGTGAAGTGATCGTACTCATACACCATCGAACCGCCGCTGACGGTTTCGAACGAATTCCGCGGAATGAAACCCGTGGTGAATGCATGGCCGAGATCGTGCGGCTCGTTGCAGCACACGGGCGTCACGAACTGAGCGGTCAACATCGTGCGGTCGACGCGGCCCCAGGAAATCGGGTCCTTTGGATCCCCCAACATCTTCTCCCGGAAGCCTTCCTCGCCGCCGTTGAAGAAGCAAAGATCATCGCGCATCTTATTCCGATGCTGCGTGACGAAGCCCGTGAGGCCGCCGAAGTGGTCGCGATGCGCATGGCTCAAAATGAGGCCGTCGATCTTGGCCGGTTCGATATCGAGGAGGTCAGCGTTGCGCAAAACGATCTCAGGGGTATAGCCGAAGTCGAGCATGAATTGTGCGGATGCGCCGGCGCGTGTCGATTCGAGATGAAGCGACAGGCCCCATTCGCAGGCGAGCGACGTCATCTGACGCCGGGCCACCTGGCCGACGTGCTCGATCTTGACGTGATCGTGCGCATGCTTGGGCAGGAAACGCTCGTAGCGGCTATCGACGACGACGCGCACGGAGAGCTTGTCCACCGTTGGCGGCGAGAACGGCTTGGTGGGGGCTTGCGGCATGGTCATCGTCGGCGCTCCTCTGAAGGTAGTTGTGGCGCGTCAGCACAACAGCGACCGCAGCGCATGTCAACGGGATGCGCTTTGCGCTCACCAGCGGGAACTTCGGCCCCTCGATCACCGCTTGCCAAAACCGCCGACGCTTTGCAGCATCTGCCAGTTCTGCATCGCGATAAGGACTGCAAGCATCAGCATGAAAATGCTATTCGGAAATGCCCGCCATGCCAACCACGCCGCTACCGCGAGACCCAATACCGCAACGACCCGGACAGACCAGATTGCGCCTGCGAGTGGCGCAAGCCACGCTTCCAGAACCTTGCCGCCATCGAGTGGAAACGCCGGAAGCAAATTGAAGATGAGAAGCAATAAGTTCGCGTAGGCGAGTTGGTTCAAGACTAAGCCCAGGAGCCCGCCGCCGGCATCACTCGATAGATCAGCCGCGATATCGAACGCTTGCCAGAGCACCAGGTTGGCAAACGGGCCGGCGAGGCCGACTGCAGTTCTCGGCCAGACTTTGGCCGGCAACGACCGCTCAAAAAAGCAGAGACCGCCGAGGCCATTGATCTCGATGGCGCGCGTGCCGACGCCGAACCAGCGTCCGGCCCAAGCGTGTCCCAGCTCATGGAGTAAGATCGATGCGAACAGCCCAATGACCAGCACGAACCCTGCCGACATACCGGCGTTGCTTCCGCTCGACCAATACGGCCAGCTGAAGAGGACGGCGAGAAGCACGAAGAAGAAATCGAGGAAAATCGGAATCCCGCCGACGCGGAAGATCTCAACGCGACCCATCTTGTGCTCCTTGCACGCCGTGGGGCGATGCATTTGTCGAAGGCGCAGGTAACTCATCGAGGAACGCGGCCAGATCTGTGGTCATGTGATGGACATAGACCGGCGCTGTGGACTTGGTAACGGCGTGACCCAGCCGCCAGGGATGATCTCCAGCTTCCTCGTGCACGAGCACCGTCGTCATGCCAAGAGCGTGTGGAACTTCGAGGTTCACCGGCATGTCCTCGAACATCGCGGAATGGCCTGCCTCAACATCATGCCGCGCGATCATCCGATCGAATGCAGCCGCAGTCGGTTTCGGAGTATAGTCGCAGGTTTCGATGCTGCAGATGTCCTCGAAAAGATCGAGGATACCGACCCGGCCGGCCACCCGCTCCGCGTGACGACGAGAACCGTTCGTAAAGATCAGGCGGCGGCCTTCCAGACGTTCGATCGAGGATCTGAGGCGTGCGTTCGGCGTCACGGCGGCGAGATCGATGTCGTGGACATAATCGAGGAATGGCTCGGGCGACACGCGATGCACTTTCATCAGGCCTGAAAGCGTAGTGCCGAATTGCCGGTAATAGGTCTTGCGCAGGTGCTGGGCCTGTTCGAACGAGACGCCGAGGAGGCGCGAGATGAACTCCCCCATGCGCTGGTCGATTTGCAGAAAAAGCCTGCAGTCCGATGGGTAAAGTGTGTTGTCGAGATCGAAGATCCACACCGCCGTGCGGTCGAAACCCCGCAGCGGCGACGCTTGTGCCGCAATCGATACCGAAGGCGGTCGCTTTGCGTTCTCGCGCATAACGCTTACCGATGTGTATTCGGCGCGCGGTCCACGAGCGTGCCGACACCATGCTCCGTGAACAGTTCGAGCAAGACGCAGTGCGGTACGCGGCCGTCGATGATCGCCACACCTTCGACGCCTGCTTCGACCACATCAATGCAGCCTTCGATCTTAGGGATCATCCCGCCAGTGATGACGCCCTCCCGGATCAAGCGGCGAGCTTCGGGGACCGTCAGGTGCGATATGAGCTTCTTGTCCTTGTCGAGAACGCCGGCGACGTCGGTCAACAGCAAAAGGCGCTTCGCCTTCAGTTTCGCTGCAAGCGCGCTCGCGAAGGTATCGGCGTTGACGTTCAGCGTTTGGCCGTCGCGATCATGTGCGATCGGTGCAATCACAGGGATCAGGTCGGATTTCGACAGCATCTCGACGATGTAGGGGTTCACTTCCTCGGGGTCGCCTACGTAACCGATATCGACGGCCTTCATCAGGTTCGATTCCGGATCGGGCAGATGCGTGATGCGCTTGGCCCGCATCAAATTCGCGTCTTTGCCCGAAATGCCGACGGCCTTGCCGCCCTGGCGGTTTATCGCGGAGACGATTTCCTTATTGATCGCACCGGCCAGCACCATCTCGACAATCTCGACGGTCGGCTTGTCGGTAACGCGCAGGCCCTGCACGAACTCGGACTTGATCTGAAGTTTCTTCAGCATCTGCCCGATTTGTGGTCCGCCACCATGGACGACCACAGGGTTGATGCCGGACAGCTTCAGATAGACGATGTCCTGGGCGAATGCGTCTGCCAGTGCCTCGTCACCCATGGCGTTGCCGCCGAACTTGATGACGACAGTTTCCTCGTCATAGCGGATCAGGTGGGGCAGGGCCTCTGCCAGAATCCGCGCCTGGTCATGGGCGGATATGTTGCCGCTACCATTACTAGAGGCGGAATTGTCCGCCTTGCCAGATGCTTGATTCGCGCTCATCTTGCCCTTGGTCCTCCATTCCTTCGCCGCTGTTTATAGCGAGAGGTGGGCTACTCACAATGTATTTCCCGTTCATGCGGGTAGCATGAGGCATGAATACTGCTCCGTGTCGATCAGCCGACACGCCGGAAAGTAGCCGTCGAGCAGGCGCGGTTTGTCCCCCGTAAGACAAGTTCTATCCCGATCAGAATGCTGCTTTTCGCATCCGGATCGGCTAGTACAAGGACGGGTTCAGAAGCGTTCGGACCTCCCCAACCGGGAGTGCATGCCACAGTGAGATCGAGATACTCGATTCGAGGGGCGAGGCGATGACGCAGCCGTTCGCGGATGCGCTTACCTGGGTGCCGAAGTCCCGTGCTCTGGGCGCAACGCTTGGACGTGCGCACGATCTTGCGCGTGCCCAGAACCACCCCACTGTTACCCTTGAGCATCTTCTACTTGCCCTCGTCGAGGATCCGGACGCCTCGTCGGTATTGCTTTCGTGCAACATCGATCTTTTGAAACTGAACGCTGCGATTGCCGAATACGTGCACCAACAACCGGCTGGCTCGGCCGAAATGCCCGATGCTGCGCCAGCCCTGCGGACGATCCTGGAGTACGCGGTTGCGGCCGCCCGGCAAAGCCGGCGGAACGAAATCAACGGCGCGATCGTGTTGGCTGCCGTTATCGGAGAAGGCAAGAGCGAAGCGGCCAAACTGCTGCTCGCCGCCGGCCTCAAGTTTCAGGATACGGTCGCGGCACTCAAACGGGCAAATGCGCCTCAACGGCCGCCGCCAGCTCAGCAATCTACGCACTCCGAGCCTCAGCTACCTCCGCCTGTACCACCTGTGGTCCTGGAGCGCGCATCAGAGGCTGCGCCCTCGGTGCCGATGCAGGCTCAGGCTCCAGCGGCCTCGATTTCCGCGCCAGTCAATGGCGAGCCTTATTCGTTCGACGACGATCCTGTCTCTACTGCGCGCCGTCGGATCGCTGCGATCCGCAGTGGACAGACCCCGCCGCCATTGTCCTCCAGCGGGGGCGGGCATGTTGCCATGGCACCGTCGATGTCAGAGGGAAATGCCGCGTTGGCATTGTCGCCGGAGCAACTCGGTGCACAGCAGCGGGCGCCATCTTCTGCGAATGGATCCGATTGGGCGCCGACGCCGCTGCCGCAAACGACCGCACCTGGCGTACGCCCAGTGCGTATGCCGCCGCCGGTACCGCCGGTCGCAGAGGCACCTGTCCACCGAATCGGCCTTGCCCGAGAGCCTGCCTCGACCTCGGTGGCGCCATGGTCCGATGGGGCCCCGTCGGAAGCAAACGGGTCGGATTCGGTTGCTCCGAGAACGCAGCCGAGCCGTCCGACGATCGAGCCTGCGGAATTGATCGAAGCTATTCCAGCCAAGATCCCGCTGCTAGCCGCCACAACGATAGAAATCCGGATTCCAAAGGCCGCGCTTCTGGCCACTGCCGCAGCTTCGAATGCCCAATCGACACAAGGACGGGGCTCGATC
>CANJPN010000008.1 GCA_947475855.1 Bradyrhizobiaceae bacterium | reverse complement strand
GGCTTGTCACCCGCCGTCAGAACGACCCGGACCCAATCGACGTGTCCCGCCATCAGCAGCGAACGACATTCGCGAGCGCAAACATCAGGCTGGGGCTTTCCGCCGTTCCGCCGGTAGCGCGGCGTCACGATCTCGATCGATCGCGCAATGGGCCTCGATTTCAGCGCGACGTCGCGCGCGATCAACGGCTGGGCCAGCAATCGCGCATCTCTGCTTGCAAGCAGGCTGGGGAAGACAGCGAGCGTCGTCGCGGCCGACAGTGCCGCTGCAATGCCGTAGAGGCGATAGTGCCAACCCTCGCTCCACAAAAGCACGGCGGGTGAGGCGCAGAGCAGATAGGCGAGGAAGGTGCTGCTGAACAGCAACGGAAAGCCGATACCCAGGGTCAGCCAAATGAATGCTTCGCCACCGATCGTTGCCACGATCAGCGACGAACAGGCAAGGAAGGCGAGCGTTGACCAGTAGCTGAACACCATTGTGTCTTTCGACGCGGGGACACCCGATGCTACCAGAGCGTAGTTAACCTTCCCTGCCGCTTCCTGGACTTCGCGAGCAGGGCGTGGCCGTGCTCTCGATGATCAAGGGTGAGCGAGGCTATCACCCCGCGCCGACGACGAGCACCGTGCCGTTCACGCCGGTCACCTTGGCGCGCGCCCCTTCCGGCATATCGGGACCTTCCGCGGTCCAAACCGAATCGCCGATCTGGACCTTGCCGCGGCCGCGATGGATCGCTTCGGCCACGGTTACGATCCGGCCGACGTACTGCTGCCCGCGATCGTTGAGATCGGGAGCGTCGGTCGCCATGCTCTGAGGTGCCCAGTAGCGGCGGGCGAACAGGATCAGCCCGATCGACAGGACCGCGAATACGACGAGCTGCACCGGCAGCGATAACGGCAGCGCCAAGACGATACCGCCCATCGCGACCGCAGCCATCCCGAACCACATGAAGTGCACGCCCGGAATGATCGTCTCGAGCAGCCCCATGACCGCTGCGACGATGAACCAGTTCCAGGCGCCCGGGCCCAACAGGAAGTCCATGACCGGTTTCATTTGCTCCTCCTTCAGCTTCGCGGAACACTGCCTGACTGTGTGCCTGCCCGGCCCGCCGGAGCTGGGTTACCGCCATTGCCACCGTCGCGGCCAAAGGCTTCGCCGGTGATCTGGGCGAGGCCGGCGAGCGAACCGATCACCGACGATGCCTCCAGCGGCATCATGATGATCTTCGAGTTCGGCGCCTTGGCCAGAGCTTCAAGAGCCTTCACGTAGTTGTTGGCGACGAAGTAATTGATCGCCTGCACGTTACCGGACGCGATGGCGTTGGATACGAGGCGCGTCGCCTCGGCCTCTGCCTGGGCAAAGCGCTCGCGGGCCTCGGCCTCGCGGAAGGCCGCCTCTTTCTTGCCTTCGGCGGCGAGCACGACGGCCAGCTTCTCGCCTTCGGCCTTCAGAATGGCTGCCTGCCGCAGGCCTTCCGACTCGAGGATCTGCGCACGCTTTTCGCGCTCGGCTTTCATCTGGCGCGCCATGCTGTCGACGAGGTCGCGCGGCGGTGCGATGTCTTTGATCTCGATGCGCGTGACTTTCACGCCCCAGGATTCGGTCGCCGCATCGATGATGCCGAGCAGCTTGGCGTTGATCTTGTCGCGGTTGGAGAGCAACTCGTCCAAATCCATCGAGCCCATCACGGTGCGGATGTTGGTCATCACCAGATTGACGATGGAGTTGTCGAGGTTTTCGACCTCGTAGGCGGCTTTGGCCGCGTTCAGCACCTGGTAAAAGCAGACGCCGTCGACTTTCACCATGGCGTTATCGCGGGTGATGACATCCTGCGAGGGGATGTCCATCACCTGTTCCTTCATATTGATGCGGTGTCCAATGTGCTGGACGACCGGCGTCAAGAGGTGAAGGCCAGGCTGCAGCGTCTTCTCGTAGCGGCCGAAGTTTTCGACCGTGTAGGTGAAACCTTGCGGCACGATCTTGACGCAGGACCAGGCGACCCAGATCGCGAACAGGATCATCACGACCCCGAAAACGCCCAAGCCGCCGATTGTTTGCATATCCATCGGAAAAACTCCGCCAATTACCATGAGAATCTATATGGGCAGCGCTGGGAGATTTATGAGATCCAATACGCGAATATTGTATTAAGTAATTGTGACGATTGGTTTATTTGTGGGATTTTGGCCACAAAGGAAGCGTCTGTTCTCGAAATAGAATTAAAATTGCCCAGGTGACGGGAAGCAGCTTTGAAGGTCGCCAGGGCAACTCGAAAGCAAAAAAGCCCGCGGCGCCGTCGAAGCGCGCGGGACTTTTGTGAACTTATCCAAAATAAAGAGATGCGGTTCGGTTAGAGGAGTGCCCAACCTCAACCTTCAGGGCAGAGCTCGAAGGCCTTGTCGAGCGCGGCGTTCGACGTGGAGAACTCGCCGACCTTCTGTCCGCCTTTGGCATGTGCCGAGACGTAGGCCTCGATCTCGCGGGCTTCCTGCCCCTCGTTGACATCGAGAACCGTGAAATTCGTGAACTGCTCGCCATTGGCGCGAATGATGACCGCCTTCTGACCGCCGTAGCTTGCGGTATAGACGCGGCACTTGGACGGCGCTGCGGGCTCGCTCGGCGGCGTCGCTTTGGGCAGAGCGATGGTCGTCACGGCGGCAGCTGCAGCCGGCGCTGTCTGGCCTTTGGTCGCGGGCGGCTTTGCGGTGTTCGCCGCCGCTGCGGTCTGGTACGTCGGCTGCTTCTTCGGCGCCGGTTCTGCCGCGACGGCAGGAGCCACAGCCGGCTCTTCCGGCTTCTTTTCGGCGGTCTGTTCGTTCAAGATGGTGAGCCCTGTCGACGGCGCACCCTCGCCGGCATACGGCTTGGCCGGTACGATGGCGTTTCCGCCGAGCGACGAGCGCACAGATCCGCCTTCGCTGCGGGCCCGCTCGATCGCCTGACGGGCCAGCTCGGTTCCAGCCGACTTTTCAGGTTTCGGCTCGGACTTCGTCTCGGCCTTCGAAACTGCAACCCTTGCCGGCGTGGTGCCGCCGGCGCGCGCTTCCTGCACCAACTCCGGCTTCGGATCGGGTTTGCCACAGTAATCGTCGTGGAAGCCGGTACGGAATGTGTCGACGTTGCTGGCGTAGCCGCGGCTGCCGGGCGCCCACTTGCCCGCGAGATCCGTGAAAGTTATTGGCCGCTTGAAGCCTTTTTGCCAGGACGTCAGCACGCCCCATTCCTGAACTTTGCGCGTGCGTTCCGCGACGGGCTCCTCGACGCGTTCGCCCGAATACATCGCGAGATGCTGCAGGTGCGCCTTCACGCCTTCCTCGACGGACGGGAACGACTCGCCCGGCTCGCCTTTGCCGGTAGCGCCGAGGCCAGCGAAATTGTTCTGACGGGGCTTCACGTCGCCGGGCTTCGTGCCGTCACGCGTGTAGCTGAGGCTGCCCGTCTCCAGCATCATTTGATAGAAGGCATAGTCCCAGCGAATTCCCATCTCTTCGCCGTGCCGCATGTAGGCCGTGGCGATACCGGCGAAGCGCTGGTCGAGCTTGGGGTTGCGTTCGGCGAGGAAGGCCATCAGCCGGCCCGGCGTGACGCATTGCGGCACCGCATTGGCACCAGCCGCCTTGATTGCCGGTAGAGTGGCCGCTTCGCCGGAACCAGCAGAGACAATCAAGATTGAAGATGCGGCGGCGCAAATCAGGCTACGCTTCATGACAAAATCCGCGCTCGTTGCAACGCCTGCACGGGACCCCCCCGTTCAAGGCATGATTGAATTTGCGACTTGTTAACGATGTCTACCCAACTCGGGTTAACAACCGGTTACCAAGCGACTCCGAAATGCCCTCTGATCCCTGGTATCCGCACCAATCGCGGCGTCAGTTGGGGCGAGGTGCGGAGGAATTGTGGCACGGTGGGATGATCGCGCGCGCGATGTGCCCCCCTGCGCGGCCTGAAACTACGGCAAGTCCATCGGCGAGAATGCCGCGCGCTCAGCGCCGTGCGCGGTGGATCTCGATCCCAACAGCGCGGCAAGCGATCAGGATATCGGGCTTTGCGATGCGAACCTTCACGGCCGTGACGTGGGGGTGCTCGAGGCAGGCCTCGGCGATCCGCTCGGCCAGCGTCTCGAGCAGATTGAAGTGCCGGCTCTCGACCGTGGCGCGCACGGCGGTGATCGCATGGTCGTAATCGTAGACGTCGTCGAGTTGGTCGGAGACCCCGTCGTAGCGGTCGAGCACATCGAGTTCGAGCGAAACGACGATTCGCTGCTCGTAGCGGCGCTCGTGCTCATAAACACCGACGCTGCCGATCAGCTCGTAGCCCTCGACCATCACCCGCCGCGTTCCGATCTTGCCTGCCGCAGCCGTTGCATCGTTCGGGCTCGTCATGTTTGGCTCCCTGGCGCTGTCGTGTTCGCCGAGTTTCCGCCGGGATTGAACGTCATCGCCTTGCCTCGATGCGGCATCCAACGGCCGCCACATCAGGGAACACGTCGGGCTTCGCCGTTTCAACGACCGCTCGGACGATTTCCGGGCGCTGGGCCAGAATCTGCATCACGCCTTGCGCCAGCGTTTCCTGCAGGTCGAAATGCCGGCTGCCGGCGAGCCGAATGACCTCTGCGTGCACCCAGTCGTAGTCGAACGTTTCGGCGATTTCGTCGCGACAAGGCAAACGCGACGGATCGATGTCGATTTCGATCCTTATCGCAAGCCGTTGAGGCGCGGCACGCTCGAAGTCATGGATGCCGATCCGGGTCGGGATCTCGAACCCGCGTAAGAACAGCGTAAAGCGATCGATCTTCATGTCGTTCCCGGCTCGATGAACGCGACATCCCGGCCCGGATTAGCGAGCGCCAGTCCACCGTCGATGGTGATGATTGTGCCGGTCATGGCCGGCGATCCCGCGATCAAGCGGACGGCGGCGGCGATTTCTTCGGGCGAGCAGCCGCGCTGCAGCGGGTTCATTTTATGCGCCGCCGCGAACTCCGCTTCCGTCTGCGCGCCGCTCGGCAGCGTAATACCGGGCGCGATACCGTTCACCCTTATGCGTGGCGCCAGTGCCAGCGCCAACATGCGTGTCGCACCGAGTGCGGCGAACTTCGAAATTCCGTAAGAGAAATAGTCTGGATTGGGCGCGAACACGCGATTGTCGAGGATAATGACGACGGCACCACTGCGCCCGATCGGCAACCGCTGGGCGAACTCCTGTGAGATCAGGATGGGCGCTATGGCATTCACGCTGAACGCAGCTTGAAGAGTCTCGGCTGAAGTCGTCGCCGCGTTGTCCAGATGAAAGCTCGACGCGTTGTTGACGACGAGTTCCAGACCAGGCGCCAGCGAAAAGGCTTGCGCCACGAGGCGGGCGGCTTCCTCTGGCTGATTCAGATTGCCCTCGACGAGCAGGGCAGAGCCGCCCGTTGCGGCGATCTCTGCCCGCAAGGCCTCGGCAGTGGACTTGGACTGGTTGTAGTGCAGTACGACTTGCCAGCCGGCGGAAGCGAGGTCCTTTGCGATCGTTCCGCCGATACGTCGTCCTGCGCCCGTTATCAATGCGGCTTTCATCGAATCGGCCGTGTCCAGCTTCCCGTTGCACTGCGAAGACGGTATCGCGAGCATGTGGCACGTCGGCCCCCACAAAACAATACGCGCGGCGGGTGCTGGCTTTGCCCACAAACTATGCAATCGGACGTATCCTTGAGCGTCCCTGGTCGTTGCATCTGCTCTTTGGAAAGGCCGCGGGTGCCAGTTTTTTGATCAATTCGATCAACTAGTTGCGCACAGGCTACAGGGGTATGCGGACCGCTTGAAAGCGCGCAGAAAAAAGTTGTCCTCAGGCCCGAACGCAGATCAATTCACCTCGATGAATCGCGGCTGACACACTGTTCGGCTCGAAGCGTTACCTGCCCCATCCGGGGCATTGATCGATGTGCAATGAAGGGGGCTTTAAATGAGGCGTGCACTTGCGAATTCAATTTTCGCGGCCGTTGCCGCGGCTGCACTGTCTGGCCCTGCGGTGGCAGATGGCCTGCCTGCAGGCAGTGTAAAGGACGCGAAGCCGGCTGATGCCGGGCGCACCTTCGCCTACTCCTGGAACCTCGGCGCAACCTCGGACTATATCTTCCGCGGCATCTCGCAGAACTCCCGCAGCCCTGCCGCACAGGGCGGCGTCGACATGACCTACGGCATCTTCTATGCCGGCGTCTGGGGAAGCGACGTAAATTTCGGCCGGAATAACGATGGAACTCCGGTCGCTAACGTTGAAGTCGACGTCTACGCTGGCATCAAGCCGGTCCTTGGACCGGTCACCTTCGATCTCGGCGTGATCAGCTACAACTATGTTGGTGGCAAGGATAAGGGCCCCCGGCGCAATCAGGTTCGCGAGCAGGATTATGCGGAACTGAAAGCTGGTGCGAGCGCCACTTTCATACCTAAGCTGACGACGGGTGTGACGCTGTTCTACTCGCCACACTACCAGCAAGGCCAGGGTTCGGTGACGACGGTCGAAGGTGCCGTTGCCTATGAACTGCCTGCCGTAATGAAGATCGTTCCGACGCTTGGCGGCACGATCGGCGGCCAGTTCGGCGATGCGGGCGGTGTCAAGAACCCCTACGTGTTCGCCAACGGCAAAGACAGCTACATGTACTGGAACGCCGGCTTGACGCTTGCCATCGACAAGCTCTCGGTCGACTTCCGCTACTGGGATACAGACATCTCAAATCGCGGCAACTTCTGCTCGCAGGACCTGTTCGGTTGCGACGGCCGGTTCATGGCGACCGCGAAGGTTACATTCTGATCGGGCGGGCCCTGGAAGAATTCCAGGCTCTGAAGACGGGGTCGCAGCGCAAACGCTGCGACCCCTTTTTGCTGCGATCTTCCCGTCGTTTTCCGGTCAGATTGCCTGATCGGCCGCCAATTGCAGATGGCCCCCCGAAGTGGATTGACCTCGGCCAGCAGAACGGGATTGACTTCGGAACAGTCTAATTCGCTCTATACTCGACACAATTTCCGTTTATTGCCATCATCTGGAAGCAATTCTCACCGCCGCGTTGGATTGGACACGCACCGCGAAGGTGGTTTCAGCATTCAGCAAAAGGCGTCGTGCACCGAAAGGTGATGCGAGGCTCAAGTCTAACCCTTCGCATCGGGCTATAAGTAGGTGCTGAACTGCCGGCGATTCGGCTCAACAACCTGGGCGGCTCGGGCCGCTGATGTCATGACCCAACGACCTCCTCGACGCCCTGCCGCCCCGCCGCCACCGCCAGAATTGGCGACCTATCGCCCGTACGAGGAGCGACAGGGAGGGGCGCCGCCGCCCATCGAGCAGCGCTTCCGCCCACCAGGTGAGTCTCTGTCTCGTAGTTCCGCCCGAAGCGCTCCCTTGCGGCGCAAACGCAGCTGGTTGAGGATATTCGCCTGGACCGTCGGCGGGTTGGGTTTGCTGACAGCGGCAGGTCTGGGCGCGCTGGTGGTGTTCGCCCCGGTCGGCATGATCCGCGATCAGATCGTCCGCGAGGTCCAAGTCCGTACCGGCCGCGATCTGGTGATCGGCGGCCGCACGTCCCTGACGCTCTTCCCCTCGCTCGGTATCACCATGGGTGATGTCTCCTTGTCGTCACCGCGCGGCATGGGTGGTCCGGCGTTCGTGAAGATGAAGCAACTCGAGATTCGCGTGCCTGTGTTGCCGCTGCTGAGCCGCAAGCTCTCGGTCGAGCGGCTGGTTCTGAACGAGCCGATGTTCGAGTTGCGAGTCGATGCGCGAGGCCGCCGCAGTTGGGATTTCGCCGAGCTCGCCGGTCCTCCGACATTGATGGTGGCACAAGCCTCTTCTTCGAAGCCGGGCTCCGCGAAATCACCGGCGGACCTGCCTTCTGAACTCCAGGACTTCTTGCGAAATTCGACCAAGCCTGGCGAAGCCGAGCAAGCCCCGCTTCCAGGCGCGCGGCGGGCCCAGATCCCCGATGTCTCGCTGGGCGACGTCAGCATCGAGAATGGCACCGTACGTTATCGCGATGAGCGCGGTGGTGTGTCGGAAGAGGTGCGGGCTATCAACGCTCGCCTAGCCGGCAAGACGCTGGCTTCGCCCATCGAAGCCAAGGGCGACCTCCAGTTGCGTGGCGACAAAATCGATTTCGACGGCCGAATCGGTTCTCCCAAGGCCCTGCTGGAGGATCGTTCCTCACGCGTCACGCTCACGATCGCATCACCGCGTGTGACGAGCCGTTACGACGGTTCGCTCTCCCTGGCGAAGACCGCGCAATTCGACGGCAACGTCAGGGTCGAGACGGTATCATTGCGTGCGCTGGCCGATTGGCTTGGGGCAAAGCTGCAGTCGGGCCATGGTCTTGGAGCCTTCGAACTCGAAGGAGATCTCAAGGCCGGCGGATCTTCAGTCAATCTCGACAACGCCAAAATCCGCATGGACGCCATTTCCGGCACCGGTAGCGCCAACATCGACATGTCCGGTGCCCGGCCTAACGTAAAGGCCAACCTGCGGCTCGGTGCGGTTGACCTGAACCCATACCTCACCCCTGGCGCCGTGAGCCAGCCGGCCCGTAATGTTCCAGCGGTCGGCGGCGCTACCACCGTACCCCGTTCCGCGCCGCAGGCCCCTGCGCCGCAATTGACCGGTCCACAAGTGAAGGGTTTCGCCAGCCGCACCGGCTGGAGCGATGCTCCCATCGACTTGGGGGCGCTCGGACTGCTGGACGCCGACGTCAAGCTGTCACTTTCGAGCCTCCTGTATCAAGACGTGAAGATCGGTGCGACTCAGCTCACTGCGCTTCTCAAGAACCGCGTCCTTCGCGCGACCATCGACGATATCCGCCTGTATGACGGCCAGGGCCGCGGCGTTGTTACCGTCGAACCTTCGGGAGCGGCTGCGGCGATATCCGCGAATGTGACCCTGACGGGCGTTTCGGGGCTACCTGTCCTTAAAGATGCGGCCGGGTTCGATTGGGTCGACGGCAAGGCCCGCATTCAGCTGGCCCTTGCCGGTACGGGCGCGACCGAGCGCGCCGTCATGGAAAGCCTCAACGGGAAGGCCGACTTCGTCTTCGCTGATGGCGCGATCATCGGGTACAATGTACCCCAAATGATCAGAGGACTATCACAAGGCAAGATCGGCGGCTTTGGCCGCAATCTGGCTGAGAAGACCGAATTCAGTGAGGCCGGCGCATCTTTCGTCATCACAAAGGGCGTCGCTGAAACCAAGGATCTCCGGGCGCTGAGTTCGATCGTCAGGGTCAGTGGCGCTGGAACGGTTAATCTCGGGCAGCGCCAGATCGATATGATCGTACGGCCCAAGCTCGGGGGCGCGTCGCCGGCCCAGCCGGGTGGGATTGCGTCAGGCGATCTGTCCGGGCTCGAACTGCCGATCAAAATCAAGGGCTCGTGGGAGCGCCCGCAAGTGGCGCCCGACGTGGACGGTTTGCTGAAGAACCCCACTCAGGCCGTCGATACGATTCGCGAGATCGGCCGCCAACTTCAGCAGGGCAAGACGGGCGGCCTCAACAATCTGCTCGAACAGTTCCGACGCAAGTGAAATGGTGTGGCGAAGCCCACTGACGGCGCGCGCGGAACCGCGCATGTGGTCACGTCACGAAGAACCGTTAAACGCTTTGCCCAAGCTGTTTTTTGGCGTTGAACCGCCACTATGCACAGGATCGTTAAGCCTGCATGAAGTGGTGCAGAATTTTTTTGCCCCTCGACTGGATTTTTCACTTGCGTGACAGGGGCTTTGGCCTCATATGCCGCCTTGCCGTTCGTCCACCTGCCCTTAAGGTCAAGGACATGATCCCCAAACCCCCAAGGTAAGGAGCGGACGGGTCACTTTCTGTCTACTGGTTGGGGAGGGTCTTATGGCCTATCAAGACGCCCTCTTCCAATTGGGGATGGACTTGACTCGTTCAAGCACCGCCCAAGAGGAAGATGTAGTTGCGTGCGTTGCACGCGCTGCCTCGCCGAATTCCGAAATTGGTCTGTCTCGGCAGACCGTGGAAGTCGGCAGGTTTCAGGATCGGATGGGTTCCGGCATTGCTGGCAGCCATCTCGTAATAGACTTGTTCGGATCGCTCAGGTTGGACGATGCCGATCATATTGAGCGGACCCTGACGCGCTGCGCCGATCTGGCGGGCGCGCAAGTTCGTCACGTGCACCTCAATACGGGCACGCCTGCTGAAGGCGTTTCCGGGTTCGCCGCGTTGAACGGCGGACATATCTCGATCCATACCGATCCGGAAACCGGCATTGCCGCTCTCGACATCTTCGTTCGAGGCGACATCAAGTCCGGCCGTACGGTCGAGATGCTCGAGAAGGCCTTTTCGGCGTCCCGCGTCGTCGTTCGCGAGCATACTCGCGGTGATGAGCAGGCACTTTCGAAGGCTTCGCAGGCAATGCGGTCTGTGCCGCGTAGCCGGTCCAAGGTGCGCAAGGCGGCCTGATCGGGCTCGCTCTTGGCTTAGTGTTGACCGGGCTCCGCGACATCGCGGGGCCCGTTTCTTTTTCGGGGCGGCAGCTTGTTCTGGCGCCTGTGGGGCGCATTTGCGATCCCATCTGATCTGGCGCCGCAATGCTGCCGGGGTTGCGGCGTTGTTGCGAACGGTGCCATCTATTCTGCACGTATCCCGGCTGCTGTCGTCCAAGCGAGGAGCCCGATCTTGTCAGGCAAACCGTCCGCATCGAGCGCTGGCGACAACCAGAGTTGCCCCCTGACCGACGTGAACCTGTTCCTGATCGATACGGCCTTGCAGGAGGCGATCAAGCGCGAAGGAGGCCAGTCCGCGGTGCCGCAACTGACCGCCTTCGGTTCGGTCTGTGGGAGTGCCGAAGCGCTCGAACACGGCCGCAGCGCCAATGACAATCCGCCGATCCTGCGAACCTTCGACCCCATGGGGCGGCGCCTCGATCGGGTCGAGTTCCATCCTTCATGGCATTGGCTGATGTCGGCCAGTGCCGACGAGGGGCTACACTTCGGCGCCTGGGCGCATCTCGATGGGGAAACGCCGCGGCGGCCCGGCGCCAACGTGGAGCGCGCCGGCTCGTTCTACATGGCAGCGCAGATGGAGGCCGGACATTGCTGTCCGGTGACCATGACCAATGCGGCGATACCCGTGATCGCAAAAAGTGAGAAGCTCGCCGCGGAGTGGCTGCCGAAGATCACGCGTCGCCAGTACGACCAGCGCTTCTTGCCACTGTCGAAGAAATCGGCGGCGACCATCGGCATGGGGATGACCGAGCGACAGGGTGGGACCGATGTCCGCGCTGGTACGACGATGGCGGTGCCGGATGGCGAGTCTGGTCCAGGCCAAGCCTACCGCCTGACCGGCCACAAATGGTTCATGTCCGCGCCGATGTGCGACGCATTCCTCGTGCTGGCGCAGGCGTCGGGTGGCCTCTCGTGCTTCCTGGTTCCTCGCTTCCGGCCCGACGACACCGTCAACGCGCTCCACTTCCAGCGCCTCAAGGATAAGCTCGGCAACCGGTCCAATGCGTCGAGTGAGGTCGAGTTTGTTGAAGCCCACGGCGTGCTCGTCGGCGAGGAGGGCCGCGGCGTCGCCACCATCATCGAGATGGTCACCCACACGCGGCTCGATTGCGCCGTGGCATCCGCCGCTCTGATGCGGCGAGCGGTTGCCGAGGCGTTACATCATACGCGACAGCGCCAGGCTTTCGGCCGCTCGCTCGATGGTTTTCCGATCATGGCCGGCGTTCTGGCCGATCTCGTACTCGAGGTCGAGGCAGCGACCGCGCTGTCGTTTCGCCTCGCCCGCAGCTTCGATCGGGCTTCCGACGGCAGGGCCGCAGCTTGGCGCCGCCTCATGACACCGGTCACCAAGTACTGGGTTTGCAAAGTCGCGAGCTCCGTCATCGCCGAGGCGATGGAGTGCATGGGCGGCAACGGCTACGTCGAGGAGGGCGGCATGCCGCGGCTCTATCGAGAGGCGCCCGTCAACAGCATATGGGAGGGCTCGGGCAACGTCATGGCGATGGACGTTTTGCGCGTGCTCGAGAAGGAGCCGGACGCGGTCGAGACGGTGCTCGACGATCTGACCGCTGCAGCAGGAGGCGACACGCATCTCAAAGCCGCGTTGCAGCGCGTCCGCACGATGCTGCACGAGCCGCGCCTGATCGAGATGCGCGCCCGTGCGCTCCTAGAAGGGCTGGCGTTGACCGCTGCCGGCTGCATCATTCGAGCCCATGCGCCGCAAGCGGTGGGGGATGCATTCATCGCAGCGCGGCTGTCCGGCGTGCCGCGCTTCACCTATGGCCAGGGTCTCGAGTGGTCGGACACCAAGGCGATCTTGAGACGCGCCCTGCCCGCCTAGCAGCACCATCAAGGTCGACGAACCGTGACGGAGTGACCACGACGGCTGCCCAGCCGATGACCGCCCCGCCCGCCTCGCTCAAGACAACCGGGCTTCTCTGAACGACACCAGCTTGCGCTGCGTCTCATCCCATAGCTTTAGCCGCAGGCAGCTCAGGCTCTCCAGTAGCGTGATCTTCTTGACGTTCTGCAGATCTGGATGGTCACGCAGCACCTGGCCCAAGCGATAATAGGGAATGCGGCTGTAGAGATGGTGCACGTGGTGCACGCCGATGTTCGCCGTGAGCCAGCGCAGCGGCTGCGGAAGCTCATAGTGCGAGCTGCCTTGCAACGCGGCTTCATGCACGTTCCACGCCGGATCGCGGTCCCATGACGTGTCTTCGAACTGATGCTGGATGTAGAACAGCCAAACGCCGATCGAAGCAGCCAGCATCACGATGGGCAGGTGGACGAGGAGGAACGGCTTCACGCCGACGAGCCATATCATGACGATGGCGAACAGGAGGATCGCGATGTTGGTCGCCATCGCGCTCAGCCAGTAGACGCCTTCGCGCATGAAACCGATGGGCAGCCGGTTCTGAAGCAAGAACAGATAGGCAGGCCCGATGATGAACAGCACGAGTGGACTTCTGTAGACGCGGTAACGCAGCTTCCCGAACGTGGAGAGCGCCTTGTACTCGCTGACCGTCAAAGTATCGATGTCGCCGACGCCGCGTTTGGTGAGATTGCCTGACGAGGCGTGATGGATCGCATGGCTGCGGCGCCACACATCATAAGGGGTCAGCGTCACGACGCCGATCGCGCGCCCGACCCAGTCGTTGGTCGTCTTGCGCTTGAAGAAAGTGCCGTGGCCGCAATCGTGCTGGATCAGGAACATCCGAACGAGGAAGATCGCCGCCGGCACGCTGATCGCGAGAGTCAGCCAATAGCTGATCGACAGTGCCGCCCATGCGAGCGCCCAAAGTGCCGCGAGCGGGACTAGCGTCACGAGGATTTCGAGCACGCTGCGCCACGGAGTGGGCTCGCGGTAGCTCGCCAGGACCTCGAGCCATTCGCGGGCTGAGCGGGAGCGGGTCTCAGGTTTGCTCTCAGGCAAGGGCGTGCTGTTCAAAGTATGTTCCTGTGGATCGCAAGAATCGCTGGAGACACTATATTTTCTACATGACCCGGCACAGCGAAAGCCGAGGTCTCGGTCGTTCTCCCCACGAGTTTGTCAGCTCCGCCCTTTAGTGGGCCGGACGCGCGCATTCCACCAGATTCTGCGCAATGTTGTTGCTGTTGCGTCGTTTTCTGGCCATCACCCATTCGGCTAGCCGCGTCACCCTACCGCACATTTCCGCAATGTTTGTCTACCGGAGTGCTTTTCGCGCATCGCTGAGGAGCCATATGAGTTGTTCGGTATTCAATTAAAGCAGGATCAGAAGGCCACTCGATGACCACGACTTTCCCGGGCGATCCGCCGAGCATTTTGTCGAATGCATGTGTCGCGGCAGCACTCGTCGAAGGCGCCGCTGTCGTTGCCCGAGCTGGTGGCCTTGCCGCCTGCGATATCGTGCTGCGTGATGGGCGTGTGGCAGCGATTGTTGCTCCTGGCGATGGGACCAAAGTTTTGAGCGGTGCTACCCGCGCTGATCTTGCGGGCAGCTTGGTGTTGCCGCGCTTCGTGGATGGCCACACCCATCTCGACAAGGGCCACATCCTCCATCGCGCGCCAAATCCGGACGGCACGTTCCTGGGCGCACGCACGACGGTTGCCGCCGACCGCGAATTGCACTGGACGTCCCGCGATGTGCGTACCCGCATGGAATTCGCACTGCGCTGCGCCTACGTCCACGGTACCGCTGCGATCCGCACGCACATCGACTCTCTGGGCAAGCAGACCGCTATTTCCTGGCCGGTGTTCGATGAGATCCGCACGGACTGGAAAGGCCGGATCGAATTACAGGGCGCAGCCCTTTGCCCGACCGAGTTTGCGGTCGATGATCCCGAGCAGTTCAAGAGCATCGTCGCGACCGCCGCGCGTTACGGTGGGTCCATCGGCGGCTTGACGTTCACGGGCAATCGGCCCGGCGAAAAGCTCGACCGTGCGCTCGATATTGCCTGCGCGGCAGCGCGCGCCAACGGCCTCGGCCTCGACTTCCATGTCGATGAAAGTTCTTCGCCCGACGCGCTGACGCTCGAGCAGATCGCCCGCGCCGTCATCCGTAACCGTTTCGAGGGCCGCGTGATCGTCGGCCATTGTTGTTCGCTGGCGCTGATGCCCGTTGACGACCGCCGCCGCATCATCGCCCTGCTCGTCGAAGCAAACATCGCCGTGGTATCACTGCCGCAGGTGAATATGTACCTGCAGGATCGCGAGCCCGGCCGCACGCCCCGCTGGCGCGGCGTCGCCCCCGTCCACGAGCTTGCGGCGGCGGGCGTGCCCGTTGTGATCGCTTCCGACAATACGCGCGACCCCTTCCACGCCTACGGCGATCTCGATTTCCTCGAAGTTTTCCGGGAAGCGACGCGCATCCTGCATCTCGATCATGCCGCGCGCGACTGGTCGGGGCTGATGGGGCCGGCGACCTCTGTCGCAATGGGCTTCGAGACGCCGGGGAAGATCCGCGTCGGCGGGCCGGCGGATTTCGTCATCGTCGGTGCGCGCAATCTCTGGGAGTTGTGCACACGGCCCTGGTCGGATCGAATCGTCTGCGTCGGTGGCAAAAGGATCGACCGCAAGCTTCCCGCGTTCAGCGAGCTGGACGGGCTCTGACGACCGCTTTCGTGGAGCGGAGGCTCACGCAGACTTACGCTTTGCGAGAATCTTCATGTCTTCCTCAGGCAGAGGTTCGCGCAGAAACGCCCATCGGCCTCTGAATGAGCGATCTCTACGACCTACGAAGCAAGCACGACGACACCATCGGCTGCACGGATGCCTTGACCGTGCGGCAGAACAAAGATCGGGTTGATCTCGGCTTCCAACAGGAGCGGTCCTAGCGAAGCGACCATGCCCGAGAATGCGACGATTGCGGCGACGAGGGCATCGATGTCGCCCTTCGGCCGGCCTCGAAAGCCATCGAGCAGGATCCAAGACTTCAGGTCACGCACGAGGCCGAACGCTTCATCCGTGCCGAGCCCCCCACTTTGCGGCAACAACCGCATGGCCGTGTCTTTGAAAACCTCCGTGGCCGTACCGCCGGCTCCAAGCAGGATCGCAGAGCCGAGCGGATCGCGATGGAACCCGAGGATCAACTCATGCCCACCCGTGACCATCTCCTGTACGAGAAACTTCGACGGCACGCGACCGGTTCTACTTTCGACGTCCGAGATCATGCGCCCGAAGCTGTCGGCCATGGTCTGAGGCGTGACGTTCACGATCACGCCGCCGACGTCACTCTTGTGCGTTATGTCCCTCGACAGGATCTTCAGCACGACACGACCGCCGAGTTCACGCGCGGCAGCCTCGGCTTCCGCTTCCGACGAAACGACCTTGAAGCGCGCGCACGGCACGCCGAAATGCGCAAACAGCGCATTGGCTTGCGCTTCGTCGAGGGAACCGGAGGGAAGCCCGGCCGGCGGCGTCTTGATGTCGGTTTGTGCCCCGGTAGCTGGCGGCTTCCATTGCGCGACGCGGCGCAGACCATCGAGCGCAACCGCGCAGCTCTCGGGCGCCGAGAACGCCGGGACGCCATGCGCCGTGAGTAAGGCGGCAGCCTGTGGCGCATGCGGGCTCACGTAGGCAAGGACCGGCTTGTCGCTCGAGGGCAGGCAGGGCTTGATCGCACCGGCCATCAGCTCCGGGTTGGCGACGCCAGACGAGCCGACGATGATCGTCAATGCATCGTAGGTCGGGCTGTCGAGCAACGCTTCTATCGCGCCTCGCAGCAGCGCGGGTTGGAGTCCAGCCAGCGTCACGTCGATCGGATTGCGGTCGAGCACCGCCTGATTGCCGGACTGCAATGCGCGCAGCCGCGCAGCGGTCGCAGCATCGGGAGGTGGCGTCTCGAACCCGAGTAGTCCGAGGTTGTCGGAGACCAACGTGCCAGCACCACCGGTCGACGTCAGGATCGCCACGCGGTTACCCCGCAGCGTGCGCCCCTTGGACAGCGTCAGCGGAATGTCGAAAAGATCGCTGAACGTCTGCGCGCGAATGACGCCGACCTGCCGGAAGAATGCATCGTAGGTCTTGTCGCTGCCCGCGAGCGCTCCCGTGTGTGACACGGCGGCCTGCGCACCCGCCTCCGAACGCCCGATCTTGTATGCGACGATCGGCTTTCCCGCGGCTGCGGCCTTGAGTGCTGCCTTGCGAAACCGCGCGGCATCGCGAATGCTTTCGATGTAGAGCGCGATGACCGTTGTCGCGGGGTCGTCAACGAGGACGTCGACGAAGTCGGCAAGTTCGAGGTCCGCCTCGTTGCTTGTCGATATCAGCTTGGACAGGCCGATGCCGCGTCCCGCCGATCGCGACAGGACCGAGCCCAGGATCCCGCCGCTCTGCGAGATGAACGCGATCGGCCCCGAGGCAAAATCATCCATGTCGAGTGCGCCGCTGGCCGACAGCGGAATGCGGTCGGTCACGTTGACGAGGCCGATCGTGTTAGGCCCCAACAACCGCATCGAGCCCGCGGCCTTGAGCAACTCGACTTGCCTGCGTGCGCCGTCTTCGCCGACCTCCGCGTACCCGCTCGCCAGTACGATGGCGGCTTTCGTGCCCAGCTCAGCGAGTTCGCTGACGGCGGCGCTGGCGCGCTCCGCGCCAAGCAGAACCAGACCGACGTCCGGCGCATTGGGAAGCGCAGCGATGCTGGGATAACAGCGCAATCCATCGATCGATTCGACACGCGGATTGATCGGAAAGATCTCGCCTGTAAAGCCGTGCTTGCGCAGAAAGTAGACGGGCTTGCCGGCGGTCTTGGCTGGATCAGTCGAGGCGCCGACGACAGCGACACTGCGCGGCGCGAGCAGACGTGAGATTGCGTTCATGCTGTCGGTCCCTCGATCACTTGACGCGCCTTTCAGCGCTCTTGGCCAGGAACGCAGTGACGGAGTCGCGATGTTCTGTGCTGGTGTAGCAGATCCCTTGCGCCTGGCTTCCACGACTGAACACTTCTTCCGCCGACATCTCGAATGACTGATTGAGAATGGTCTTGCCGAGCGCGAGTGCGGTCATCGAGCCCTGACTGAGTTCGGCAGCCCAGGTGCGCGCGTTGTCGAGCAGTGCGTCAGGCTCCACCATCCGGTCCGCGATGCCCAGGCGCAGCGCTTCCTCGGCTTCAACCGTGCGCCCGCTGAAGATCAGCTCCTTCGCGCGAGCAAGCCCGACGCGGCGCGGCAGGAAGTACATGCCGCCGCCGTCGGGGATCAAACCGCGCTTGATGTAGGACCACGAGAACGTCGCAGCGCTGCTGGCTACGATGAAATCGCACGAGAGCGCAGTATCGACGCCGAGGCCCGCTGCCGCTCCATTTACCGCGGCGATCGTCGGCTTCGGCATGGTGTGCAGCATCATGGCGCAGTGGTGCACGCGCTGTTGGCGCGACCAGCCGTTGAACGCGACCTCGCCCTGCGGCGCCTTCAAGCGCTGTTCCATGCCCGCAACGTCACCGCCGGAGCAGAAGCCCTTGCCATGGCCCGTCAGCACGACTGCGCGTATGCCGCGATCCGAAGAGACATGCTCCAATGCTGCTATGAACTCATTGCGCATCGCATCGTTCATCGCATTGCGCTTCTCCGGCCGGTTTAACGCAACCGTGGCAATCCCGGCTTCGACATCGACTTCAACGAGCTTCGTCATCGCAGGTATCCCTCAATATATGCCGCTGTCCGCCGGTAGCGCTGGAGTTTTCGACGGAATTTCCGAACGCCGTCGGCCCCGCATTCGTGGCACGCAATCCATCTAGAGCATCATCCGTCCAGACGGAATCGCTTTCGCGTTTCGCTGGTCGGATGATGCTCTAGGTTAACGCGGTGGGGTTGACCAGTCGCAACAGTCCAGGCGCGGCAATGGCGGGATGGCGATTTCCGGCACGACCGCCAACTCACGGACGAGAGGTCGGCGAGCCCTCGGGCCGCAACTGACCGTCAGGCTCACCTTCCGGCCTCGATAGTCTTGTTGGATTGGCCCGCACCAGTTCTCGATGGGCCTGATGGAGCCGGCCACTTGCCTGCCGGCGATCGGCCAAGTCGACGAGGAGCCGATCACTCCGCCATGACAATCAGTGCGTCGAGCGCAGTGGCTCCTTCGCCTATGGGATGAGCGATCAGGGGATTGATGTCGACCTCGAGAATGTCGGGGCGTGCGCTCATGATTGCGCCGAGCGACGAGGCCACCGCCGCGACCGCGCCGATGTCGACGGCCGGTGTGCCGCGGAAGCCACCGAGCAATGCTGCGGTCTTGAGTGTGGCGAGTTCATCGCGGATCGCTTCGGGGCTCAAGTCAGGCGGCAGTAGAATGACATCGCCAATCGCCTCGATCAGTACCCCGCCAATGCCCACGAGCAGCACCGGCCCCCACCTGGGATCGCGCTTTGCACCAACGACCATCTCGAGACCACGTCGCACCATGGCCTCGATCAATACCCCATCCAATTCGATCGAAGCATCATAGTCCCGCACGTTCGCGTGCAATCTGATCCAGCACGAGCGCACGGCATCCTCATCGGCAATATCGAGGAAGACGGCAGCGGCCTCGGACTTGTGCATCAGGCGCGCGGCCTGCGCCTTCATCACGACGGGAAAACCGATGCGTCTCGCGATCGCGACCGCCTCGTCGGCGGTACGTGCGAGGCCGCCGGCAGGTACGCGCACGCCAGCTGCCGCCAACATCTTCTTGGCCAGCCATTCGGGCTGCGGCCCGGCTCCGAGTGGCGCAAACTCCGGTGCAGGGGCGACCGTCGTTGTCCGTCCTGCCCGCTGCAGCGCGCGCCCGTGGCGGTAGACTTGCTTCAGTGCCCGAAGCGCGCGGTCGGCCGACCTGGACACGATCACGCGATTCTCGCGGGCCACATCGAGCATCGCCTGTGGAAGCGGCGTGCGGTCACCCAGCGGCGAGAAGATGACGGGCTTTGGGCAATCCTTGGCCGCCGCGAGCAGGTGATTGAGATACTTCACCGCAAGTTCCGGCGCACCGATCGGGATCGACAGCAGCAGCGAGCCGGTCCCCGGGTCGTCGAGCAAGGCTTTGGAGCCCACATTCATCAGCTCCGGTTGCCAAATGGGCTGCGTAGTCAGATCGAGCGGGTTCCGCGGCGTGGCGAAACTCGGCAGTGCCGCGCGCAGCACCGTTTCGGCTTCGACCGAGAGCGGCGGTACCGGCAATCCGATCTCTGCGCAGAAGTCGTGATAGACCGCGCACAACGCGCCTGAGAACGTGAGGATTCCCGGCCCGAGTGGCAGCGGATCGGGGTAGCGCGCCAGGACCTCGGCTGCGTCGATCAATTCGTCGATGCTGTCGACGAAAACGATGCCCGCATGCTCGACCACCGTTCGCATGACCGCATGATTGCCGGCGAGCGCGCCGGTGTGCGAGCTGACGGCCTCCGTTGCGGCTGCGGTCCTACCCGGGTGCATCATAACGACGGGCTTGCCGGCCGCTCGTGCGCGTCGCGCCGCTGCAAGGAACTCTTGTGGCTTCCGCACCTCCTCGACGTAGGCGACGATGAGGCGCGTATGCGGATCGGCAACGAGGAAGTCGATGCAGTCGTCCAACCCAATACCAGCCTCGTTGCCGGTCGAGATCGTGTAGGACGGTGGGATGTCTCGTGTTTCGAGCCCGCTGCGGATGTGCGACATGAGTCCGCCGCTATGCGACAGGATCGCAACGCATGGATCGCGGCCGATCCGCGGCGGCGGTAGTTTCGTCGCGGCGACGAAGCCGACGGGAAAACTGTCGACGAAGTTGGTATAGCCGAAGCAATTCGGACCCAAGAGCGCAATGCCACCCTCGCGGGCGATACGGGAAATCTCGTCCTGTCTTGCGCGTTCGCCGGCTTCCGCGAAGCCCGACGCGAAAATGACGACCGCCTTCACCTTCCGCCTGACGCAATCTTCGAGCGCCTCTTTCACGCTCGCAACCGGTAAGGTGAAGATCGCCAGATCGACGCCCTCTGGCAATTGGGAGATATCGGTGAGCACCTTGCGGTTGGCGATCTCGCCGCCGCTGCGTCCGACCAGATGGATGTCGCCTTTGAAGTCGTTGAGCAGCAGGTTGTTCAGAGTGTTCATGCCGGCCGAGCCTGGCTTTGCCGACAAGCCCACGATCGCCAGGGATCGAGGTCGCACAAGATGCTCCAACGCTGCCGCTCCCGGTATCGACGGCGCGCCACTGGCGGAAGTTTGGGACATCTGCTCCTCGCTGCGGCGCCGCTCGCCAAGATAGAACGCCGGCCCCGTCGAGATCATCCGGCGCCGGTGACGACGGCGATCCTGCCGTGCAGGCGAAACGAGTTCTCGAACGTCCTCCCTTCGTCGGGCCAGCCGCTGGAGAATGATGACCGGAGCCCAGCAAAATCGGGGCGGCTTGTCGACCACAATCACCGGTCACGGCATTTACACCGGCACGGAGCTCGTGAAGGCGATGATGAAGATTTCCCGGAGGGGGCTCATACGCATCGCTGGCATGCCGCTTCCGACGAACAATTCGACCTTCTCGTGTCGGCACCCGCGTCCGTGAACCGGCCGTGATCCCCCCTTCATCGACGACACTGGTGCCTTCACGAGGATCCCAGGCGTAAGGGAGGGCTCAGGCGGTAGCCGGTCGGTGCGCCTTGAGGAACGATCGGATCTGTCGCACGGCGAGCGGAATCAGCGTCTTCGGCTCCTTCCAGGGATACATACTGAGCTCCGCCTTCGGCGCGAGCATCGCGGTCTCCATCGCGACGGCGTGCGGATGGGCGGGAACGTCGTCCGGCAGGATCAGTACGGGCGTCTGACAGGTGCGCACGAACTCCCGCGTCACGGTAAAGAGGAAATCCGGGTTCGTGCGGTACATTCTGGTCAAAAACTTCTCGATCATCTCCATGGTGATATCGGGCCGGCGCTTCACCAGTTCTGGCCCCCACCCACTCATGCTACCGTCGTACAGGACAGTCGGCATCTCGGGCCTGAAGCCGACGGGCTGTGCCGTCACTGCCGCGATGACGCGATCGGGAGCCCGCTTGATCAGGTTCCAGATGAAGGGACCGCCTATGCAGAAGCCCAGCACCATGAACTTGTCGACCTTCAGGTGATCGAGGAGTGCGAGTTGGTCGCCGGCATGCGAATCCCATGGTCGATCGAGTTCGAGCGGCCCGGTCGAATGTCCCGTCGTGGCGTTGCGCAGGTCCATCGCGATGCAGCGGTAGCTGGACCGGAGTTCTTCGATCGGGTTGAACGGCGCCGTGCTGAAGCCGGAGATCGCCGAGTTCAGTCCGCCGCCGGAGATCAGAAACAGGGGCAAGCCGGAGCCGCCGGTGTCTTCGTAGCGGATGCGAACGGGGCCCTTTTCGAAGAATTGCATCGCGGATGATCCTTGCCCAACCTGTTGCGAGAGTACGCTCTGCGTGGCAGCGAGCGCTGCAGCCGCCGAGCCCGTCGCCAGAATACTGCGTCTGACCGGATCCATGTCGCCCCTATCTCCTCTGTGCTTCGGCACAATATTTCCGGCGATTCTATGCTCTGGTTTCCTGCATGAGAAAGCTAAGCCGCAATCATCTCGACCGCAATATGGACGCAGATCGGGCGAGGTGAGGTATCCGACACCGCCGAGCGGAAGTCGCTTCTCATGTCATTGCCCGCCGGACGAGGCCGCAAATGCGGATTGGGCAGCCGGCTGCCAACTCGAGAGCGGCTCACATGAGAACGAACCGGAAAAGCGCCCGCATTCCCTGGGCAACGGACGAAGCAGGACTGGTGCCTTGGGCAAATAAAATTGCTCTATGAAGCTTGTCAGCAGCAGCAGATACGGCGCGTAATGCGGTCGGGAAGAACCCGTGCTAGCCTTTGCACTCGTCATCCAGGGAGAGGCGTCATGAATTCTGGCTTTCGTCATGTCGGGGCCATGCTGGCTCTGCTCATCGTCACGCATGCGTCATCCTCCCACGCACAGCAATGGCCGACGCGCACCGTCAAATTCGTTGTGCCTTTCGGCCCCGGCGCCGGCGCCGACATCGGGGCGCGGCTGCTCGCCGAGCGGCTGCAGGCCAAATGGGGCCAGCCTGTCGTCATCGAGAACAAGCCGGGCGGTGATGGCATCATCGGCATCCAGGCCTACCTCGGCGCGAATGACGATCATGTGCTGATGTTCGGGCCATCCGGCGGCTTTACCGTGCACCCGTTCACGTATTCCAAATTGAACTACAATCAAGCCGACATCATTCCCATCGCGCGCGTGTCCATCACGCTCCTGGGCGTGGCTGTGAAGAAGGATGCGCCGTACGACACCCTGAAGGAGTTCACCGAGGCCGCACGCGTAGCGCCGGGCACATTCAACTCCGGTCTGGTGCAGGGCATCACCGAGCTGACGTTCTGGGGCTATCAGCATCACGAGAAACTGCAGATCACCCAGGTGCCGTATCGCGATATCAATCAGGCGCCGGTGGATCTGGGCGAAGGCCGCATCCAGGTGGTGATGACGGCGCTGGCGATCGTCCAGCCGATGTTGAGCGCCGGTCGCATCAAGCTCATCGCCGTGACCAACAAGGATCGCGTGAAGGCAGCGCCCCAGATACCGACAGCTCGCGAGCAAGGGTTTCCGTCGCTGGAAATGGAGGGCATGGCGGGACTGTTCGGCATCAAGTCGATGTCAGAGCAATTGAAGGAAAAAATTGCCGCCGACGTGCGCGACGCCTCTGCCGACGGCAGCATCGCCAGCAAGCTGGAAGCGACCGGCCAGATCGTCAAGATCGGCGGTCCGAAGGAGTTTGCAGCCTCGATAGCCGAGCAGAGCGCCAATGTCGCGGCCGTGGTCAAGGCCATCGACCTCAAGCCCAAGAATTGAGGTCATCCTTCGCTTGGAGCCGTCGCGCCTCTCCGCAAGGCGACGATCAAGCCGATGACGCCACCCAAGAATCCACAGATCAAGCCGGCGACGATGAAAGTATCCATTCCCTCTTGGGGGTTTTTCGTTTGAGCTCTGAGTGCGATGAAAGCTGGGCTATTGTCTTGCAATCGTTGCATCCATGTCGAGCGCACCCAGCATGAGCGCAGCTCATTCGTCACACTGGCGACTATGCAATCGATCGATGACCACACTGAAAGGCCCAGCCCGATCGATCGGACACGTCGTGTAGGCCCACCATAGGAATTCCGTGCGCCACAAGACAATTCATGGCGGGGCGCTATTCACCTACACCGCTGTAAGCAGCAGCGCGATTCCAAGACCGAGCGCCACACAAAGAGGCGAGTAGAGCAAACGATCGAGCCTTGCGAACGGCTGTTCCGGCGTGATGCGACGCCAAGCCGGGAGGTAACCTGCCACCCCGCGTCCGATGAAAGCGGCGACCAGGCAAACACCTGAAATGATCATGATCCAGCTCGGCACCGGTATCGCGACCAGTCCGGTCCGCACCAACGGCCACACACCCATTGTCCCCAACAGGATGGTAACTACGAAGCACGCCATGGCCGACGGCATCAGCTTTATGTCGGGTGCTCCGACCACAGTCCGCGCCAATGACTGCTCATCGGTTGCTGGCCAGTGTCCGCCCAGGCCCCAGTAGGCATGGAGCGTCGCGATCAGCCAAAGCACTGCAGTGAGCGCCATCGCAAGAAGCTTCATCCGGTCTCTCCGACAATCTGAGAACGCCACAAGCGGTAGGTTCGATCGAATTAGAGAGCGCGCACACCGCTTTCGATTCAGCCTGGGCCAAGCGTCAAGGCGCCGTCCTGGCCATTGCCTTCGACCAAGCAAGGGAAACTGGGATCAAAGGTATAAATGACCTTCAGGTTTTATCCCGATGACCGACCCGATTTGAAGCTGTTTTGGCACGGGAGATCGGCCGCAATTGCCCTCGGCCCAAGTCGTACAGGTGTCCCGCCGCCCATCGCAGCGGGGCGTGAACGGGCTCCGTTGAGACAAAGCGCCACAAACGTCTCGCAGACGGCTGCTGCAGAGCGGTATGCTGGGGCTCAGGTCGGTGACGAGCCCGTCGCTTGAGACTTGAGGCCAACTCGGATCCCGCGCGGTTGGTTCGTGTGGAATGTATTCATCATCGTGGCGGGGGAAGAAGAGTGGACCCAGGCATGCGCACGATAACGCTTGAAGAGCACTTCGCGACACCGGCATTTTTCAATGGTCCGGCGCGCTTCGTCAAGGAGCGCGCCGAAAAGATCGGCGGCCGCTACCTGGCTGTGGTCGATCGGCTCACCGATGTCGGTGAAAAGCGCATTGCGGAGATGGATGCCGCCGGCATCGACATGCAGGTACTGTCCCTGTCGGCGCCCGGCGTCGAGCAGATGGAGCCGGCCGATGCTGTCGCGATGGCGCGCGATACCAATGACTACCTGCTCGACGCTGTGAGGAAGTATCCGACGCGCTTTGCCGGCTTTGCCGCCATTGCGACCGGAGCGCCGAATGAAGCCGTCAAGGAGCTGGAGCACCGGGTCCGCAGCCAAGGCTTCAAAGGCGCGGTCATCAATGGACACAATCGCGGGCGCTATCTCGACGACAAGTCCTATTGGCCGATCCTGGAGTGCGCCGAGGCTCTCAACGTTCCGATCTATCTGCACCCCACCCCGCCGCCGCAGGCCGTGATCGACGCGTCATACGGCGGCTTTGCTCCGATGGTGACGGACATGCTCGCGGGCGGCGCCTGGGGCTGGCACATCGAGACGTCGGTTCACATGATCCGCATCGTTTGCGGCGGTGTATTCGACCGTTTCCCCAAGCTGCAATTCATCATCGGACACATGGGTGAAGGGCTGCCGTTCTTCTTCCAGCGCCTCGACATCGTTCCAACGACAACGACGAAGCTGAAGCGTCCGATCAGCGACTATTTCAAGAGCAACGTGCACTACACGTTCTCAGGCATGAATTTCCCAGCGCTCTACCTCAACCTGCTGCTCGAGCTCGGCGGCGTCGATCGGATCATGTTCTCGGCCGACTATCCCTATCAATCCATGCCCGAGGCGCGCGCGTTCCTGGAGCAGATCCCCGCCAGTGCTGCCGACAAGGCCCGCATCGCTCACGGCAACGCGGAGCGGTTGCTTGGCTTGTGACACGAAGGTCGCCCCAGCTCTCGTCCGAACAGCGGCGGTATCGGGCTCCAGCCGATACCGCCAAGCCCTGGCCCGGCTGAGGAGGCCCAACTACCGCTACAAGAAGGCCAGAGTGGAATTGTTCGACGTAGGCTCCACCGAGACGGTGCAGGGAGACCTACGGACGGGGCGGAATTCCGACCACCGCAAAACCCTCATGGCGTGTGCGGATCAAATCAACGCTGCTCAAGGGCGGGCCACCATCCGCTTTGCCGCCACCGGCTCTGAGCAGGGCGGTGTCTCCATGCCGATGATCACGCTCGCAGTGCGCTGCACCCGCGTCACAGTGCGGGGCGTCCGTGCATTGGCCTCCAGCCAGGCGTCGCCCTTACGGGCGTTCGGTTCCACGGCAGCGACAGCCCCGTAAGCAGGTGACGAGTGCGGGCCACGAGGGTGCATCGTCCCCTTGCCGGCTGTCAGGTCTGCGTTCGTCAAAAGAAGACGTTGCTATTGATGAAATCTTTGCCCCTGCCAACAAGCGACTATCGGCAGGTTCGTGGTAGCTATGTGGTAGCTGAGCGCTTTCATTCCTGGGAGGAAATGTCGACTAAGTCATTGAAAAGATTGGCGACCCCGAAAGGATTTGAACCTTCGACCCTCAGATTAGGAATTACGTACCCTAGCTACTCACTCCAGCGCCTACCGCCGTTTTTCGAGCCCATACCGTTGTTTTTAAATGATAAAGCTACCCGCCCCGACGCATGCAGTCTCCTACCAGCTCTCATCAAGCGCTACCTATAAGCTACCTCGCATCGAAGCACCACCAAGCCGCGGGTGGCTTCGATCACTGATAGCAACCAACATCCACACCCACCTCTGATAGCGAAAACGTGTTAAAAACAAATTCCGAAGATGTACCGTTTGTGGAACGAATCTTCCAATCCAACAGAGAAAAGGCTTTACTTCGTGCTCAGGAAAGGTTATATTCACTAAATCGGCTGCGGGCGCAATTTTAGCTCGGTTCGGCCGACCGTTATATTTTAAAAATTGGAGATTTGCCGTGGAAGACATGAAGATTAAGACGCCGTTGCTATTTTTAAACAAGAAGGAAGTGGCCGGACTGGTCCGTTACTCTTGCTCTCATATTCAGAGACTGGAGAACAGAGGAAAGTTCCCCAGAAGGATCCGCTTGGGCCCTAGCAAAGTCGTCTGGAAAGTCACCGACATAGAACAGTGGCTCAACGACAAGGCCCGTCAGGGGCTGGATAGCTAGTGGAGATGTAGATACAATGAAAAATTATTCCTCGCTGACCGATGTCAGCGTACGCGCCCTCGTGGCCAAATCGGAGCAATACGAGGTCTTTGACAGAAGTGTTCCGGGCCTTGGCGTCCGGGTCTCACCCGGCGGTACCAAAGCCTTCGTGCTGCTCTACCGTATGGGGGGCCGGCCACGCCGGTTGACGCTTGGCCGATACCCCGTGATCGGACTTAAGGACGCTCGGCAACGAGCCTCTTCAGCCTTGAGCGAAGTTGCGAACGGCATCGATCCGCAAACGCGGAAGAAGGAGGAGCGGCAGAACTATCAAGCTGCCCTGTTCCCTGCTGTCGCTTCTTCGTTCATCGAAAACTACGCCAAGCGGAAGACCACCAGCTGGGCGGAGGCTGAGCGGATTATTTGTAAAGAATTCAATCCGCGCTGGGGTAAGCTGAGGCTCCAAGACGTCACGAAGCAGCACGTTCATAAGCTGCTTGATGAGTTGGGAGAGATGAATGGCCCCAGCGCGGCAAACCACGCCTTCGCGGTGATCCGCAAGTTCTTCAACTGGTGCGTAGAACGGGGCGAGTTAGCTCACAGCCCCTGCGTCGGTGGTAGTGCCCCAACACGTGGTGTAAGCCCACAGGCATGATCCGGAGCGCCGCGGCTCGGATTGTCAGGCGGCCGGGATTGCCGGCGGCCTGACGGTGGCATCATCGCAGAAGCCGGCCATCGTTTCCAGGCTCATGTAGCGGCGCG
>CANJPN010000007.1 GCA_947475855.1 Bradyrhizobiaceae bacterium | reverse complement strand
TGCAGCTCCAGAATGCACGGAGATGCACAGGCCGGCAAGCGCCCCAACCTCCTCCAAATGGGGGCTGGCGAAGCGCATTCGCGTCTCCGGACAAATGTTGTAAGAGCGGGGGACGCCGGACCATACGGCACGAACTGCCGGCACACCGAGGAGAGCCCATGACTGGGAACAAGACCTGGAACAAGTACGAGCCAACGGCTGCCCGCAAGCATGGCAAGCCGGGACGCGAGAGCCGCCCGAAATCTCTGACCTTCGACATCCATTCCCATGTCGCGATTCCGGCCGCCGGCAAGATCGCAGGCCCGCACGTGAAGCCCGAGACGGTTCCGCTCGGCTGGTTCTCCGATGACGCGACGAAGGCCGTGAACGCCAAGCAGGATGGCGACATCCCCTCGCGCATCAACGGCGAGAGCGTCCGCCTCGAAGACCTCGACAAGATGGGCCTCGACAAGCAGCTCATCATGCCCCCGCCGGGCCAGTGCTACTATAATGTACCAACCAACATCGCGATCGAGGCTACGAAGGTCCTCAACGATGGCCTCGGCGAATTCGCCGCCAAGCGCGCGGACAAGTACGTCGCCCTCGGTTCGGTACCTCTCCAGGATGGCCAAGCCGCAGCTTTGGAGCTTGAGCGCATCATGAAGCTCGGCCTGAAGGGCGTGCAGGTCCTGACAAACGTAAATGGCAAGGAACTTTCGGACCCGGACTACGCACCATTCTGGGCCGCTGCCGAAAAGACCGGCGCACTCGTCGTCATCCACCCCAACGGCTTCACGCACGGCGAGCGATTCCGCCGCTTCTACTTCTCCAACGTGATCGGCAATCCCCTCGAAACCACGATTGCACTGCACTACCTGATCTTCGACGGCGTGCTGGAGCGCCACCCGAACCTCAAGCTGCTCGCCGTCCACGGCGGCGGCTACCTCGGTGGGTACTCCGGACGCATCGACCACGCGTGGGGCGCTCGCTCGGACTGCAACGCGAACCTGCCCAAGCCACCCACCGAGTACCTGAAGCGCGTCTACGTCGACACCGTGGTGTTCACGCCGCATCAGCTCCGCGCCCTCGTGGAGACGTTCGGTGCCGACCACGTCCTGCTCGGCACGGACTATCCGTTCGATATGGCCGACTACGATCCAGTGGCCCACGTCGTCGATGCCGGCCTCGATGCCAAGACCGTCGAGGCGATCTGTGGCGGCAACGCGAAACGCCTGCTCGGGTTGTGAACGACTGCTGTTTCAACGCAAGGCCTACCCGAACCGGGCCGAATGCATATATGGTCAGCCAACGAGGGTCTCTCGATCCTCGTAGAACTGAGGATGGAGCGCTCGCTCATGCTGCGTCGAAAATCGATTATCCTGGCAACCCTTCTAGCGTCGACGATCGGCAGCGGCGCGGCCTTCGCGCAGGCCTGCTTCGACAAGGCGGCTGAAGGCACGGCCCCCAACCGTGACGCGGCAATGCGCCAAGCGTATGCCGCAGTCCTGCAGTCGACCGATCCACAACTGCTCAGAGCATGGACCGCTGCCAGCCAGCGAATTGGCGAGGCACCTGGCTACACCGTCCGCAAGCTGACCAGCAAATGCGGGCAAGGCGGCGCGGGCCAAGTCTGCCGGGTAGAAGTCAACATCTGCAAGAACTGACCTCCGCGCCGATGCGGGCCAGCCCCCTACCAATCGATGCTTGCCCAAGCGACATGATCCGCTAGGTTGCGCCCATACCGCAGCGCAACCAGATCGGCTGGAGACCCGCCATGTCCCACAAGACCATCATCGCCGAAGTGAAAGGCCGCGTCGGCCTGATTACTCTTAACCGCCCGCAGGCCCTCAACGCCCTCAATTCCGAACTTATCGTCGAGGTCAACCAGGTCCTCGACCAGTGGGAAGCCGACGCCGCCATCGGTTGCATCGTCGTCACCGGTTCCGAGAAAGCCTTCGCCGCCGGGGCCGACATCAAGGAGATGCAGGCCAAAACCTACATCGAAGCCTATACGGGCGACTTCATCGGCACATGGGAGCGCATCTCGCGCTGCCGCAAGCCCGTGATTGCGGCCGTTGCAGGCTTCGCGCTTGGTGGCGGCTGCGAGCTCGCCATGATGTGCGACTTCATCATTGCCGCCGACACCGCAAAATTCGGACAGCCAGAGATCAAGATCGGCGTCATGCCGGGCGCGGGCGGCTCACAGCGTCTCACCCGCTTCGTCGGCAAATCGAAAGCCATGGAAATGTGCCTCACCGGCCGTAACATGGACGCCGCCGAAGCCGAGCGTTCCGGCCTCGTTTCCCGTGTCGTTCCCGCCGCCGACCTCATAACCGAAGCGATGAAAGCCGCCGACGCTATCGCCGGCATGTCGCTGCCTGCCGTTATGATGACCAAGGAAAGCGTCAACCGCGCCTACGAGACGACCCTCGGTGAAGGCATCCGTTTCGAACGCCGCGTGTTCCACGCCATGTTCGCCACCGAGGACCAGAAGGAAGGCATGACCGCCTTCGTCGAAAAGCGCAAACCCGTCTGGAAGCACAAGTAGCTTCAGCCCGCATTCTTGACTACGGCACGAGCCCGCGCACGGTTGGCGGGCTCGTGCGCCGTTGCACGAAGCTCGACCTTCACTTCGGGCTTGTCTGCGAGCCTTGATCTGATTGCGCAGTTCCCGGTGGTTCGAACAGTGCGATATAGCCGAATGTCAACGCCGCCTGGACTGCAAGGAGGAGGACGATAACGCCCAGAACTTTGAGGGCCGTCCTCCATGGCTGAGGCGAGTTGCCTGCGAGCAGTGAAGTGACCAGCAACACCGGCCAGATGAGCAGTAGATCGACGCGAATGTTGCACTTCGCATTACAAAGGACGCCGTTCCCGATCAGGATCTCGTAGACGCCGTAGAGCAGCCACAGGACGGCCGCCACGATGACGGCCGGGCGTGGTTGCCGCCCTGCCGCGGCCACGAAATACGCGGCCGCTCCGAACGCCACGAGTGCCAGGAAATACATCGGCGCCCCAATCAACTTTTGGTCCAAAAGGCCCAATCGCGTCCAGATTCCAGGCCCGCTGAATAGTCGCACGGTGGGGCGCATGACCACCAGCCCCTGCCGACAGCCCCTGCCGCCACGCGCAGCCAGCCAGAACCCCCTTGGCGCGCGTCGAGACGGCTCGGTCGAGTACACGTCCGAAGCGGAAGCCCGAAACGTCGATGCAACACGATACCTCCGACTTCCCCGTCCTTAAGTCGATTTTGCATCCCCGTCGCCTTGACTTCGCCGCCATTTCAGATCATCAAACAAAACGATCATTCGTTTTTCTTTTTCGCAAGTGCGAGCAAAACCAGCCTCCAAAGTCCGAACCGATGCCCAAACTCACACCAGCCACACAGGAAGCCCGGCGTACCCACATTCTGGACGCTGCCGAGATCTGCTTTGCACGGGCAGGCTTCCACCGCACCAGCATGCAGGACATCTGCAAGCACGCCAAAGTCAGCGCGGGCGCTCTGTACGTCTACTTCTCCTCGAAGGAAGCACTCATCGCCGGCATCGCCGAACGCGACCGAAACAAGTTGGCGAGCCAGTTCGCTGCCATGGCGGACGAACCCGACCTCAGCATCGCGCTCGCCAGGCTCGGCGAGCACTACGCCATCGAGGAGCCACAGCATAAGCGGCGGCTCTGCATCGAGATCGGCATGGAAGCGGCCCGCAATGAAGCTGTCGGCGAAATCTACCGTTCCGTAGACGAGTTCGTGCAAGACAGCTTCGAGCAGCTCTTCAAACGAGCCGCCGCCGAGGGCCGAATTCGCCCGGTACTGCCGCCTAAGGAATTGGCGCGGATCGTCTGCATACTGGGCGACGGCATGTTCTGGCGTCGCGCCATCGATCCTGATTTCGACGCCAAGAGTGTGATCCCGGCGATTACCGCCATCGTAGCAGGATTGCTCAACGCCCCTGAGCCCCCTCGAAGGGCCAAGCCACGACTGGCGAAGGGGTCGCGCAAGGGAGTTCACCTATGAACCTGAAGCTCACTGCTGCGATCCTCGTGGCCGTTATCGGTACTGGCCTTTATGTGAAGGGCCTGCCTCCGTTCGCTAAGCCCCCCGAGAGCCATGCATCGACGCGCGAAACCGCAACGCAGGCTCCCCAGAAGGGTACACGCATAGAAGCAGCCCCCGCAGTGACTGTCGTCCGTGCGGGGCTTGCCCGCATACGCGACACCGTTTTGGTCACGGGAACCCTCGTCCCCCGTCTCGAAATACTCGTAGCACCGGAGGTCGAAGGGCTTCGCGTCACTGAGTTGCTCGTAGAGGAAGGCGACCGGGTCGAGAAAGGCCAGCTCCTGGCGCGACTTGAAAAGGAGACGCTCAACGCCTCGCTCGCCCAGAACGACGCGATGCGCGCCAAGGCCGCGGCGGCCATTACGCAGGCCCAGAGCAACATCGTCGCCGCCGAGGCGCGTCGCGTCGAGAGCGGCAACGCGCTCGACCGCGCCAAACCGTTGAGTAAGTCCGGCGTGCTCTCGGACAGCACACTCGACCAGCGCGAAGCCGCCTCGCGCACGGCTGTTGCCCAGCTCCGCGTCGCAGAAGACGGATTGAAAGTTTCCGAAGCTGAACTTGCTCAAGTGGATGCCCAACGCCGCGATATCTTATGGAAGCTATCGCGCACCGAAGTGCAGGCTACCGTTGGCGGTGTCGTAAGCCGTCGCAATGCTCGCATCGGCGGCGTGGCATCTGGTGCAGCCGTCGCGCAGCCCATGTTCAACATCATCGCCAATGGCGAGATCGAGTTGGAAGCCGATGTTCCAGAGCAAGATCTCGCGAGACTGAAACCAAACCAGAAGGCCGCGATTTCGATAGCGGGCACAGGTGAGATCACAGCCAAGGTTCGCCTCGTCATGCCGGAAGTCGACAAGGCGACTCGCCAAGGCCGTGTGCGGATCGCGATCACCGACGGTTCCCGCTTGCGTATAGGCAGTTTCGGCCGCGGTGATGTCCTTGTTCGCGAGGCCGAAACTCTTGCTCTTCCCGCAAGCGCCGTTCTCTTTGGTGCTGAAGGCGCCTATGTGCAGCTCGTTTCGGCTGGCCGCATCGTGACGCGCAAGGTCGAGACGGGTCTGCAATCGGCGGTCTTCGTAGAGATCGTTTCGGGCATAGCCCCGGGCGACCTCATCGTCGCCAAAGCCGGTACCTTCCTGCGCGAGGGAGACCTTATTACGCCGATCGAATCGCGCAGCAATTCCGCCAAAGTCAATTGACGTCCAGACTCGCAACGCGGGTTGAATAGAGGCGCATGCCATGTCGAACCGCATCAATGTATCGGCCTGGTCGATACGCCATCCGGTGCCGCCGCTGCTGATCTTCGTCGTGTTGATCGCGCTCGGCCTGTTCAGCTTCCGGCAGCTGCCCGTCTCGCGCTTTCCCAACATCGATGTTCCCCTCGTCCAGGTCCTGATTACCCAGTCTGGCGCAGCTCCTTCCGAGCTCGAGACTCAGGTCACGAAAAAGGTCGAGGACGCGGTCGCCAGCATCACCGGCGTCAAGCACATCAACTCCACCGTAGTTGAGGGCAGCTCGACCACGGTAATCCAGTTCGAGCTGGGAATTCCGTCGGACCGCACCGTCAACGACGTCAAGGATGCCGTCGCCCGCATCCGCGCCGAGCTGCCACGCACGATCGACGAGCCGATCATGCAGCGCATCGACATCGAAGGCCTGCCGATTCTCACCTACTCGGCGCGAGCGCCGACGAAGACGCCCGAAGAGTTGTCCTGGTTTGTTGACGACACTGTCGCGCGATTACTGCAGAGCGTGAAGGGCGTGGGCAAAGTCGAGCGTGTTGGTGGCGTCGATCGCGAGATCCGCATCTCGCTGGATCCAGACCGCCTCCTTTCGCTCGGCATCACCTCGGGGGACGTCAACCGCCAGGTCCGCGCGACCAACATCGACCTCGCTGGCGGCCGCGGAGAAATTGGCGCCCGTGAGCAGTCGATACGGACGCTCGCAGGAAGCAAATCGGTAGAGGAACTGGCCCACACGATGATCGCCCTGCCAGGCGGTCGTTCCGTTCGCCTCGACACTCTCGGGACGATAACCGACGCGATCGCAGAGCCGCGCCAGTATGCCGAACTTGACCAGAAGCAGATCGTCGCCTTCGCAATCAGCCGTGCGAAGGGAGCAAGCGACGTCACCGTCGAGGAAGGAGTTGCCAAGAAGATCGCCGAAATCCAGAAAGCCCATCCCGAAGTGAGCCTCGAGCTGGTCGATAGTCAGGTCGTCCACACGCTCGGCGTCTACAATGCCACCATGAAGTCGATGATCGAAGGCGCCATCCTTGCCATTCTCGTCGTCTTTGTATTCTTGCGCGATTGGCGCGCCACCTTCATCGCCGCAATCGCTCTGCCGCTGTCGATCATCCCGGCGTTCTGGGCAATGGATCTGATGGGGTTCTCGCTCAACCTCGTCAGCTTGCTGGCGCTCACCATCGTCACCGGCATCCTCGTCGACGACGCGATCGTCGAGATCGAGAACATCGTCCGCCATCAACGTATGGGAAAATCGCCTTATCGCGCAGCACTCGAAGCCGCGGACGAGATCGGCCTTGCTGTCATCGCGATCACCGCGACCATCATCGCCGTGTTCACACCTGTCAGCTTTATGGGCGGCATCCCTGGCCAATACTTCAAGCAGTTCGGCCTCGTCGTCGCCGGAGCCGTATTCTTTTCATTGCTTGTCGCCCGCTTCGTCACGCCCCTTCTCGCCGCTTATCTGATGCGCGACACCGGCAAGGAGCATCACGAGGGCCGGATCATCAAGGCCTACACGCGTCTGATCACCTGGTCCGTGAAGCATCGCATCGCCACGGTCGCTCTCGGCATCGTGATATTCGCGATCTCGATCCTCAGTATGCGGCTCCTGCCCGCCGGTTTCCTGCCCCCGGAGGACAACGGCCGCATACTCATCGCGTTCGAATTGTCGCCGGGCTCGCGCCTCGAGGACACACGTAAAACCGCCTCTGAAATCAGCCGAAAACTCAAGGAGCGGCCCGAGGTTCGAAGCGTCTTCGTCACCGGCGGGCGCATCCTCGGATCCGGCAACGAAGTCCGCAAAGCGACGCTTGTCGTGATGACGACCCCGAAGAAGGAACGCAAGCTTGACGCCAACGGTCTGAAGCAGTTGTTCGCAGCCGAGCTGCAACGCATTCCCGATATCCGCTATTGGTTCCTGCAGGAGAACGGCCAGCGCCAGTTCCAGATGGTCGTCGTCGGTCGCGACGGTCCCGCGGTCGAGAAAGCCGCGGCTGCAATCACCAGCGAAGGCAAGCGCCTGTCACTGATCGCGGAGGTCATCTCCACCGCGGAACTGGAGCGCCCCGAGCTGCGAGTTGTCCCCGATCGAGAATTGGCCGCTCGCCTTGGCGTTTCGACCGAAACCATCGCCGAAACCGTAAGAATTGCGACCATCGGCGACGTCGGCCCCCAGCTCGCTAAATTCGATGCCGGCGATCGCCAGGTTCCGATCCGTGTGCAATTGCAGGAAAGCGCCCGTGCCGACGCCCAACTCCTGCGCGCACTGAGAGTTCCGACGGCTTCCGGCGCCGCCGTGCCGCTGGCTTCCCTCGCGAGCTTCCAGTACGGCCAGGGACCCACCACCATCGACCGCTACGACCGCGAGCGCCGCGTCACCATCAGCGCCGATCTCGTCGGCAACACGCCGCTCGGCGAAGCGATCGACGCGCTGAAGAGCCTGCCCGCGGTGAAGGCGTTGCCGCCGGGCGTCGAGCTGAAGCAGTTCGGTGACGCCGAGATCATGGGTGAGATCTTCGAGAGCTTCGCCAAGGCGATGGCCCTCGGCATCATGCTGGTGTTCTCGGTGCTCGTCGTTCTGTTCTCCAGTTTCTTGCAGCCCGTGACGATCTTGTTCTCGCTGCCGTTGTCGATCGGCGGTGCGATTATCGCCCTCATCATCTCGCAGATGCCGATCAGCCTGCCGGTCGTGATCGGCATCCTCATGCTGATGGGCATCGTCACCAAGAACGCCATCATGCTCGTCGACTTCGCCGTCGAGGAAATGGCCGCGGGCGTGCCCAAGGCCGAGGCGATCGTCGACGCCGGCCGAAAGCGCGCCCGTCCCATCGTAATGACCACCATCGCGATGGTCGGCGGCATGCTACCCGCGGCCGTTGGCCTCGACTCTGGCGGCGAATTCCGCGCACCGATGGCCGTTGCCGTGATCGGCGGCCTGATTTCCTCCACGATCTTGTCTCTGGTATTCGTACCGGCCGTGTTCGTCCTCATGGATGATATCGCCACCTGGATTTGGCGCCTCTTCGGACGCTTCATCGGCCCCGTCGACGAACCGGAAGCCAAAAGCGCAACGAAAGCCTGATTCCACGGCTTGATCGAAAGAATAGGACAGCAATCGTAATATCAAATATTCGTCGGCGGACGGATTGCGCTTTTGGCCGCCGCGACTACTTCTGAACCCAGTCCGCCAATCGAACCAGTCGCCCACACGAACCGGAGTCGCTCCCATGTTTGACGCCAAGTCGATTCTCGACATTCTCATGAAGGGCGCACAACCCGCACCCAGCCAGCAGTCCCAAGGCGGCCTTGGCGGACTGGGCGATCTGCTCGGCAAGATCCTGCAGCCACAAGCTCCGCAAGCTCAAGCACCTCAAGGCGGCACCGGCGGGGGCGGCTTCGGCGACATCCTGGCCGAACTACAGAAACATCTTGGCGGCGCGGGCCAGGCCAATGCTCAACCCCAGAGCGGATCGGCCCCGGCTCAGGGTGGCGGCATCGGTGGGCTCGGCGACATACTCGGCCAACTCCAGAAGCAGCTCGGCGGACAAGCTGGAGGTCAACAGGGTCAGTCCGGCGGCGGCTTGATGGATATCCTCGGACAAGTGCTCGGCCAGGCGACTGCAGGCGCCAAGGAGGGTGCAGGTCGCATCAATGACATGACCGGCGCATCCGACCGCGCCCGCGAAGCCCTCGGTCAGGCAACCGGCAAATCTCCCGAAGACCTGCTTGCCCAGATCCAGGAATGGATGCGCAACAACCCGGGCACAGCCGCCGCAGGTGCTGGTGGCCTCGGCGCCGTTGTGCTCGGCACGCGCACCGGCCGCGGCATGGTTGGCACCGCCGCCAAGCTCGGCGCATTGGCGCTCATTGGCGGACTGGCCTATAAAGCTTTCCAGAATTATCAGGAAGGCCGGCCACTGATCTCGAACGACGATCCGCGCCGGCTGTTGTCCGAGCCGGCTCCCGCAGGTACCGGCTTCGAACCCGCTGCGATCTCGAACGACACCGCCACGCTCTACATTCGCGCGATGATCGCCGCAGCAGCCTCCGACGGCCGCATCGACGCCAGCGAGCAGCAGAAGATCATCGGCGGCCTGCAGCAGGCGGGCGTCGGCGCGGAAGCGCAGGCGTTCCTCGAGCAGGAAATCCAGAACCCGGCCACCGCGGAAGATCTCGCTGCAGCCGTCTCCTCGCCGCAGGAGGCCGTGCAGGTCTATACCGCCGCCCGCCTCGCCATCGACCCGGACACCGCTGCGGAAGCTGGCTTCCTCGGCGAACTGGCGCAGCGATTGGGCATCGACGCCAAACTCGCAGGCCACATCGACGCGACAGCCCACGCAGCAGCCGCCTGAGCCATTGTCGCGGCGGCATCGGGGTCAGACCCAGCGGGTCTGGCCCCATATGCGCTGACATCGACAGACGGGCGCGCATGCGTCTGCCCACCGCGTGAATACCGCGCTATCGTCACTTCAGCTTGATGCCAGCCGCCTTGACGACCCCGCCCCACCGCTCGATCTCGCCTTTCACATAGGCCGCAAACTCCGGCGTCGAACTGCCGACCGTGATCACGCCCTGCTTGCCCAGCCTCTCCGTGGCATCAGCCGACTTGATCCCATCGACCGAAGCCCGGTGCAGTTTCGCCTCGACCGCGGGCGGCATGTTCGCCGGAGCGACGATCCCATACCAGTTGTCTGCCTCTACCTTCGGCAGACTTGCTTCGGCCATCGTTTGAACATCCGGAAGAACCGCGAGCCGCTTGGTGCTGCCAACGCCGAGCGCCCTCAATTTACCGCCTTGCACGCTGCCCAGCAGCACCGGCACGTCGGCGAACAGCATCTGAACGTGCCCGCCGAGCAGATCATTCACCGCAGGCGCCGCGCCCGCATAAGGCACGTGCACGATATCGATCCCCGCGGTGATCTTGAATAACTCGGCCGCCATATGCGGCATACTGCCGAGACCGGTGGAAGCAAAATTGATCTTGCCCGGATCCGCCTTTGCGAGCGCCACCAGTTCACCGACTGTCTTCGCCGCTACCTGGGGCCCCACGACGAGAAGCTCCGGCACCGATGCCGCTTGCGTGACGAGGGTGAGATCCTTCAACGGATGATAGGGCAGCTTGTCCTGCAGAACGACGTTCATTGCCAGCGTGCCCGAGGTAGCTATCCCGATCGTGTAGCCATCCGGTTCCGCCTTCGCGACAACCGCAATGCCGGTGACGCCACCGGCGCCCGCGCGATTTTCAATGACTACCGGCTGGCCGATCAGGGCGGACAGCTTTTCTGCATATACCCGTCCAATCGTATCCGCCGGACCCCCAGCCGGAAACGGAACGATCAATTTCAGAGGTTTGCTCGGATAATCTTGGCCAACAGCGAAGGCTGGAATGAGCGGCAGCATCGACAAAGCAAGCACGCACCTTACGATCAATTTCATCACGGCGAATTCCTCCCTCGCTGTCCCACCATCGCTCCTTCAACATGAGAGCGATATCTTGATTATTAACGCTTACAGATCATCCTCACAGAAGTGTGCCGCATGCGGGAGCTGCACCGTGCCGAAATCTCACTCGGACGATGCACGCAACCGGCTCCAGCCGAATCCACCCATTGCAGTCTCACCATCGGAGGCCTCAGTGAAGACCGACAAGCCATTTGTTCCGCTTGAACTGAAGCTGGCCTACACCGCCTTTATGGCTGTCCTCATACCCGTCTATGTCTACTACTATGGTCCGGCCAACTTCCTCTATTTCTGCGACGTCGCTCTACTGCTGACGCTGGCGGGTATCTGGCTCGAAGATCGGCTGTTGATCTCCATGTCCGCCGTCGGAATTCTAGCCCCCCAGATTCTCTGGCTGGTAGACTTCTTCGCGCAATTCATCGGTATACCCATCACTGGCGTGACTAACTATATGTTCGACGCGAACAAACCTTTGTTCTTGCGTGGCCTGTCACTGTTTCACGGCTGGTTGCCGCTTCTCCTGCTCTATCTCGTCTGGCGCAACGGCTACGACCGCCGCGCACTGAAGGTTTGGACCGTGCTCGCCTGGCTCATCATCCTCGTGTGCTATTTCCTCATGCCGGGGCCGCGCGCCAACCCTGGCAATGCTGCGGTAAACATCAACTATGTCCATGGATTCAGCGATACTGCGGCCCAGACTTGGATGCACCCGCTGCTGTGGGTCGCCTTGATCATGATAGCATTACCTGCCGTGCTTTGCTTCCCCACACATCTCGCATTGAGCCGCTGGAAAGGCGGAACCTGAGACGGCAGCCCTCATTCGGGAAGGTTGCGAGACCATGCAACGATCGCCGCGATCACCGCTCTGGGTTGCTCAGGCAGCAACGCGTGGCTCGCATCCCCAATGGTTCGCACCGTAGCGCGCATGCCGAAGGCATCGCGGGCTTCGAACCACGAGTCGGGCGGCCGGAATGGATCTTGTTCCGGCACGAGATCCAGCAGCGGCGCTTCGCCCGCCTGCCAATATTCGTCCTGCTTCGTAGCAGCGACCGCAATGCCCTGCACTGCCATCGCGCCCGCCGACCAGCCGGATAACCACGCGCTCGCAGCATCGGGCCGCAGGAAGAAACCTTTCTGCAGTGCAGACAAACGGACGTCCGAAGGTAGGTTGAGGTTCCCCGCCGCCTGCACCACCGCATGTAACTCCGTAGGATAATGCTTCGCCGCGGCAGCCATCAGGACGACTCCGCGAACGAGATCCGGATGATCGGTCGCAACCATCCGCGCCACCCAATTGCCGAAGGCATGCCCAGCAATGATCGCACGCCCCGCCCGCTCACGTTCGATCACGTGCGCGATATCCCGTGCCAAATCCTGCATGCGAATGCCGACGCCTGGCCCCGTACTGAGAAGCGCGCCTCGCGGCTGCGGCCTCAGCACGCGAAACCCCGCATCCGCGAGCCCGGCCGCCACTTCGTTGAAATCTTCAGAGTCCCGCCCACGCGACGGCAGCATCACGATCAGCGGACCGATGCCCTCATGGATCAGATCGATCTGCACATCGCCACTACGCAGAACCTCCCGGGCGCGGTATGATTGACGCAAGACGGCATCTCCATCAGAACGACTGAGCGAACAATCCGCAGCTTTTGCCGGCGCGAGAACTCGCTAACACTCCATATCTCTAGCAAAGATCGCCAAATGAAGCTGCATTGGTCTGGCCGCTCTCCCTTCGTGCGCAAAGTAATGGTCGCGGCCCACGAGCTTGGCCTCACCGATCGCCTCACCCTCGTTCGCTCCCCCGTAGCGATGAGCGCACCGAATAAGGAGCTGATGCGCGACAATCCGCTGAGCCGCATCCCGACGCTCGTGCTCGACGACGGCTCCGTGCTGACCGACAGTCTCCTCATCTGCGAGTACCTGCAATTGCAGGCAACCGGAACTGTTCTGTTTCCAACAAGCCCCACCGACCGCATCGACGCCTTGCGCCGCCACGCATTGGGCTCCGGCTTCATCGAAGTCTCCGTCCTCCGCCGCAACGAGCGCGACCGTCCACTGGAGCGCCGCTCGCCGCCGCACCTCGCAGCCTATGAGGAGAAATTCGCAGCCACCCTTCCTGCTTTCGAGCGGGAAGCAGCATTGCTCACGACCAAGCCGATCGACATCGGCCACGTCGCGATCGCCTGCGCGCTGGCCTATTTGGACTTCCGCTTCGCGGACGAACCCTGGCGGCCAGCCCACCCCGCTCTCGCGCACTGGCACGAAGCCTTCGCCGCACGCCCCTCGATGATCGCCACCGTTCCCGTAGACGGCTGACGCTTTCCGGTGTCAGGACGATTTCCGATCGAGTGAACCGGCGCTGACCTGGACCGGCAGCAACACAGTCCCGCGACAACTGGACTCAACGAATAATCCTGTCCGACGCCTTGTCGGCATACAACTCGTCGACCAGCGCCTTCCAGTTGGCAAGCACTGCGCGCTGGTTGATCGATCCCTTGTCGGTCATCTCCCCGCTATCGATCGACGGCGGCGCCTCCAGCAACAACAGCTTGGCAATCCGTCCCGAGCTACCAGCAGCATCCCTGTTGAAAGCAGCCAGCAGCTTCGCGAACTTCTCACGCACGGCAGCCGAAGCCAGGACCTCGGCAGCCCCGGACTTCGCATCGAGGCCCGTCGCCAGCCCCCGGCAAGCATCGACATCCGGAATGACCAGCCCTGTCACTTCGTCCCGGTCGTGCCCGGCCACCACCAACTCGCGCGCGAACGGCGCGAATTGCGAGACGAAACGCGCCTTCATAGGCCCGACACTGACCCATGTTCCCGTCGCAAGTTTGAAGTCCTCCGCGACACGCCCATCGAAGAAGAAGCCTTTTTCAGGATCATTGTCGTCCGCGAATCGGAAAGCATCGCCCAGCAGATAGTATCCGTCCTCGTCGAATGCCGCCTGCGTCAGCTCGGGTTGCCGCCAATAGCCAGGAGTGATCAACGGGCCCTTCAGCCGAACCTCGAGCTTGCCGGCATTCGGCACGAGCTTCATCTCGACACCCGCGTTCGGAATGCCGATCACGCCAGGCTCGCATGCCTTCGCATTGACCGAAGTTGCCGACGGTGCCGTCTCGGTGGAGCCCAGCGACGTGATCATCGGGATCTTGCTCCCCGTGGTGTCCACGCCGATCTTCTCGATCTCAGCCGTAACGTGCGCCGGTAGCGCCGCACCCGCATAAAAAAAGCATTGCAACCGGCTGAACAGATTGCGCCTCAGCTCGGGCTCGGCCCTGAGATGCGGCAGCAGCATCTCGAACCCCTTCGGGACGTTGAAATAGACCGTCGGCGCAACTTCCCTGAGATTGCGGACTGTCTCGTCGAATGCGCCCGGCAATGGCTTGCCGTCATCGATGTAGAGCGAGCCGCCATGCATCAGCACGAGATTGAAGTTGTGATTTGCCCCGAACGTATGGCTCCATGGCAGCCAGTCCAGCACCACCGGCGGCGTCTCCGCGAAGCTCGGAAATGCTTTGGCGATCATCACCTGGTTGGAGGTCATCATCCGCTGTGTATTTATCACGCCCTTCGGTGTACCCGTCGAGCCTGATGTGAACAGCAGTTTCGCAATCGTATCGGGATTGATCCTGGCATGTGCGGTATCGACCGCGGCCGTCGGCTTCGTACTCCATAGCGCCTCGAGCGACGTTGCAGCCCGCGCATGAGGCGCATTCTCGAGCACGACCAGTTCGGCACCAGCCGGCACGGCTGCGTCTATCGCGCGGGAAAATTGCTTGCCATTGATCGCGAACACCAAGCCCGGTGTCAGCAAATCGAGAATCGCCCGCAGCTTTCCGAAATCTGTCGCGACAAGCGAATACGCCGGCGAGATCGATGCATACGGCACACCCGCATACATCGCCCCGAGCCCGAGCATTGCGTGCTCCAACCCATTGCCAGAGAGCACTGCGATCGGCCGCTCGGGCGAAAGTCCTCGATCAATGAGGCCTTGCGCGATGTTCCGTGCCAGCGCGCGCGCGCCGGCATATGTAATCTCGCACCAAACTCCCGTTGCATCGCGTTGCGCGACGAATACCCGCTCGGGCGTGGCTTGTGCCCAATGATCAAGACGATCCGTCATCGAGCGCGGATAGCTTCCCAGTTCCTGCGGCGAGCGAACGTAGATCGTACCGTCGTTGTTGTGGCGCACTTCGACCTGCGAGGGTCCGAAGCGAAGCGGAAGTTTCTTCGACGCAGTTGTCGCCGCGCCAGCGACAGATCGCGCCGCAGTTGCCGTTTCACTTGCCATACAGGTCTCTCCTCCCCCCGCGACGCCGACCGCCTGACCACTTCGAGCAAAGACAAAACAACATTTCACGAACCGCGCAGCACCTTTGCGGCGCGCTTCTGAAGAAAGTCCTCCAACCGCTGCTGGGCTTCTGGCGTCGTCTCCGCGATTGCCGCCATCAGCGACTCCGTGAAGTATCCCGTGGCAGGATCACTCTCCGCGATACGCGGCAAGGCGTGCATCACCGCGAAATTCGTCATGGCCGCGTTCTTTGCCATCTTGCGCGCCAGCTCGATTCCCTTCGCCAACCCGGCGCCTTCATCAACCAGATACTGGCTGATACCGGCGGCGTGCCCTTCTTCCGCTGACAGCGTGCGCCCTGTCAGCATCATGTCCTGCACACGATGGACACCGATGAGGCGCGGAATACGCACAGATCCGCCGCCGCCCAGAAAGATCCCGCGTTGTCCTTCGGGCAAGCCGTAGTAGGCCGAGCGCTCCGCGACGCGAATGTGAGTTGAGGCGGCAAGTTCGAGCCCACCGCCGACGACTGCTCCGTGCAGCACCGACACGACCGGTACACGTCCAAATTGGATTTCTTGGAACGCTCTGTGCCACATCTGCGAATGCAGAACGCCACGATGGATATCTATCGGGCCAGTAACCTCGCTGAGATCGAGGCCCGCGCTGAAATGCTGCCCCTCGCCGTGCAGCACCACTGCCCCGACCCCTTCGGGAATCTCCATGAAGTATCGCCGCAAGCCCATCACGGTCTCGTCGTCGAGCGCATTGCGCTTAGCCACCCTCGACAACCGGAGAATGCCGATATCGCCTTCGCGCGACGCCGTAAGCGTTGGCGGCAATTGAACTTCAGACATCGTGCCATCTCCAATCGTTCCGCGTCGATCAGTGCCGCGCGCCAAGTCCCAGATAACTTTCGATAACACGGCTGTCCGCAGCGAGTTGCGACGCTGGCCCATGCAGCGTGATCTCGCCAAGCTCCATCACATAGGCTTCGTCGGCGACCTGCAGCGCAGCGCGGGCATTCTGCTCCACGAGCAGAATAGACACGCCATCCTTGCGCAGATCAGTCACGATCCTGAAAATCTCCCTTACGATCAGGGGCGCCAGACCGAGACTCGGTTCGTCCAGCATCAGCAGCCTTGGCCGGCTCATCAGGGCGCGGCCCATCGCGAGCATCTGCCGCTCTCCGCCCGACAGCGTGCCGGCAAGTTGCCCGCGCCGCTCCTTCAAACGCGGAAAGCGCGCGAACACCTCCTCCATGCCTCCCGCGACCGCGGATCGGCCGAGCCGGTAGGCACCGAGTTGAAGGTTGTCTTGGACTGTCATCGCGGCAAACAGCTCGCGTTTCTCCGGCACGAGGCACACCCCCTCGCCTACCCTTGCCTCGACCAGCGACCGCCCCAGTGGCCTGCCTTGGAACAACACCTCGCCGCGCGACGGCAGAACACCCATGATCGCATTCATCAGCGTCGACTTACCTGCGCCATTGGCGCCAATCACCGTGACTATGCCACCCACGGGAATCGAAAGTGAAACGCCGCGCACGGCCTCCACCCGGCCATAGGAGACGAACAATCCTGAAACCTCGAGAATGTGCGCACTCATTCGACGCCCCCGAGATAAGCTTCGAGCACCACCGGATTGACGCTGATTTCAGCCGGTGTCCCCTCCGCGATCTTCGTTCCGAAATCGAGCACCACGAGATGGTTCGTCACCTTCATCACGAAATCCATGTCGTGCTCGACGAGCAGAACGCTCATCCCGTCGGCGCGCAGTTGCGACAACAGCTCGGCAAGCTGCTGCTTCTCGTTGAAGCGCAGCCCGGCCGCCGGCTCGTCGAGCAGCAGCAATGCCGGATCCAGGCACAGCGCGCGCGCGATCTCCGCGATGCGCTGTTGTCCGAGCGCCAACGATCCTGCCGGCTTATGCATATGTTCAGTGAGGCCGACGCGCTCGATCTGCCGCGCAGCCTCCGCGATCAGCCGTGCTTCCGGCAAACGATCGAGACGCAGCATTGCCGAGATGACGCCGGGCCGGTTCCGCGAATGCGCACCGATCGCAACGTTCTCGAGCAAAGTCATCGACGGCATCAGCTTTACATGCTGGAACGTTCGCGCGATGCCGAGCTCAGCGATTTTCCGCGCAGGCAACGCGTCGATGCGCCGCCCCATATAGCGGATTTCACCACTCGTCGCCGGCAAGACCCCCGTCACCAGGTTGAACGTCGTGCTCTTGCCAGCGCCGTTGGGCCCGATCAAACCTACGATCTCCCCGCCCTTCACCATGAAGCTCACATCGTTCACGGCAACGAGGCCGCCGAACTGCTTGCGCGCTTTCTCCGCCTCCAGCACCGCCATCCCACGCTCTGGCAGCCGCCTGCGCTCCAGTGGTTCAGCCGACAGCTCGACCGCCTTCTGTGGTGAAGGCGGCAGTAGCCGCATGAGAAACGGCCACAGACCCTGACGCGCCAATTGCAGCACCGCGACCATCAGGATGCCGAACACGATCGTCTCGAAATTGCCGTCCGCACCAATGAGCTTCGGCAGGATGTTTTGCAGCTGATCCTTGAGCACCGTTACGATCGCGGCCCCAAGCACGCCACCGAGCACGAAGCCTGAACCGCCGAGTACTGCCATCAGCAGATACTCGATTCCTGCATTGAGCCCGAACGGCGAGGGACTGACCGCACGCTGCACATGTGCGTAGAGCCAGCCCGACGTGCCAGCCAGCAGCGCCGCATAGACGAACACGATCAGCTTCGCGCGCGCCGTATCGACGCCGAAAGCCTCAGCCGCTACGCTGCCGCCGCGCAGCGCCCGCATCGCGCGCCCCACCCGGCTGTCGAGCAGGTTCTCGCTCAGAACCACGGCCACCAGCACGACGAGCCAGATCAGATAGTACACCGCCCGCGCGTCGATCAGCGAGATCGGACCGATCGAAAATGGCGGCAAACCGCTGATACCATCGAAACGGCCAAGCCACTCGATGTTGCCGAACAGATAGAAGAAGCTGATGCCCCATGCGATCGTGCCGAGAGGCAAATAGTGACCCGACAATTTTACTGTCACAAGTCCGATCAGCAGCGCCATCAAACCCGTCGCGGCAAGAGCGAAAGGCAATGTCGCCCACGGAGAGAATCCGAACTTGGTTGTCAACGCCGCGGTGGCATAGGCACCGAACCCAACGAATGCGGCCTGCCCGAATGACGTCATGCCCCCGACGCCCGTCAGCAGCACCAGACCGATCGCGACGAGGCTGTAGAGCCCGATGTAGCCACCGAGCGTAATCCAGAAGTCCGGCACGAACGGCAGGAGCGGCAACACGGCCACCGCCGCGACCGCAAACAGCCGTAACGAGAATGATGAGCCGGCCGCCGCCATCTCACTCCTCCTCCTCGTCGTCGTGGTGGCCGGCGGCGAACGAACGCCAGACGAGAACAGGAATAAGCAACGAGAAGACGATGACCTCCTTGAAGGCACTTGCAAAGAACGCGGAGAAGGACTCGAGCATCCCGACCAGGAGTGCTGCAAGCGCAGTCAACGGATAGCTCGCGAGACCTGCAATGATGGCGGCAACGAACCCCTTGAGACCGATCAGGAAGCCCGAGTCATAGTAAATCGTCGTCAGCGGCCCGATCAGGATACCCGACACAGCGCCGATCGCAGCCGCAAGCGCGAACGCCATCCGCCCCGTAGCCCGCACCGGAATCCCGACAAGTCGTGCGCCAAGGCGGTTCACCGCCGTCGCTCGCAGCGCCTTGCCAAGCAGCGTTCGCTCGAAGAACGCATAGAGCGCCGCCAGCAGAAGCAGCGTCACCACCACGATCCACACGCTCTGCGCCTTCACCATCATCGGTCCGAGCGGGAACGACATGTCCAGAAACGGCGTATTCCGAAAGCCCTCGGCGCCAAAAAAAACGAGCCCTAGCCCCAGCAGCGAGAAGTGCACGCCGATCGCCGCAATGAACAGCACGAGCACAGGCGCGTCCGCGAGCGGCTGAAACGCGAGCCGATAAATCAACGGTCCCATCGGCACAAGTAGCACCAGCGTGACCAAAACGTAGACTGCGAGTCCAAGCCTCATCGGCGCAGCCCAGATCACCAGCCCCAACAAAGCGAACGGCAAAGCGACATCGCGCACGACCATTACAGCCACTTTCGCAACCGACATCGCGTGGCGTTCGCGAACCACCTCAAGCAATGCAGCAGCGAGCCCGAGAACAGCAAGCAGCCATGCCGTGCCGGGAACCGTCCCCGCCTCGAGTGCCGCAACCGTCAACGCGCCCCAGGCGACGAACTCCCCTTGGGGCACGAAGATCACGCGCGTCACCGCAAATACGAGCACCAGCGCCACGCCGAGCAGCGCGTAGATCGCACCGTTGATGATGCCATCTTGAGCGAGGAACAGCGCAATGGTCGCGTTCACACCGCCCCTCCCGCATCCACCACACCAATGCCGGAATCGAGGTCGAATTTTCCTCGGACCGCGGAAAGCACCCCACACCCGCCCTTCGTATAGGCAACGTTGAGGCAGATGAAACGCGCGACGACGACAACAAGAAATGGCGTCCGATTAACGCCGGCAGGCATCACTTCGTTTCGGGCAGCAGGTTCCACTTCCCACCTTCGACCTTGATCAGCACACGGCTGCGCTTGTCGAGGCCCGCGTGATCCGTCGGCGAGAACGAGTAGACGCCGTGCGTCGCCACGACTTCCTTCGACGTCTCGACCGCATCGCGGATCGCCGCGCGGAACTCGGCGGTGCCCGGCTTGCCCTTGGCCAGCGCCGGCTGCACGCCCGCAAGCATCAGTGTCGCGCAATCGGCGAGATGCGCGCCGAAGCCCGCGAACGGCGTCTTGTTGTTGGCTTCGTAGTCCTTGATGTAGGCAAGCCCCGCCTTCTTGGTGGGATGGCTGTCGGGCAGCAGATTGGCAACGACCACCGGTCCCGCCGGGAAGATCGTGCCCTCGACGTCTTTGCCGCCGACACGAACGAACTCCATCGTCGAGATACCGTGTGTCTGGTAGATCGGCTTGGTGTAACCCTGCTCCTTCAGCGTCTTGTGCGGCATCACGGCGACCGTGCCGGAGGCGACGATCAGAACGGCGTCCGGGCTGGCCGAAAGGATCTTGAGCCCCTGCGCCGTCACGCTCGTATCCGTGCGCTGGAAGCGCTCAGTCGCAACGATCTTGATCCCCTTCTTCGGAAACTCCTCGTTGGCTGCGTCGAGCCAGCCCTGGCCGTAGCCGTCGGTATAGCCGAGGAAGCCGACCGTCTTGATCCCGTTGGCGGCCATGTGAGCCGCGAGGGACTCCGCCATGATCGCATCATCCTGCGGAGCCTTGAAAACCCAGCGGCGCTTTTCGTCGACCGGCGTGACAACCTGCTTCGTCGGAACCATGCCGCAATAGGGTGTCTTCGTTTCAGCCGCCACGTCGACCAGCGCAAGCGTTGCCGGTGTCGCCGAAGACCCAATCAGGATATCGATCTTATTCTCAGCGATCATCTTCCGCGCGTTAGCGACAGCTTTCGTAGGATCGGTTGCGTCATCGAGCACCGTGTACTCGATCTTCTGCCCGCCGATTTCCTTCGGCAACTGCGCGACCGTATTCTTCTGCGGAATACCGAGCGCGGCTGCCGGCCCGGTTTGCGAGATGGTGATACCGATATTGATCTGGGCTACTGCTGAAGTTGCGCCGATCGCGCACAGAGCCGCTCCCGACATCAGAATTCGCATGGTGGACGACATGTTCCGCTCCCATTGCCTGCCCGCCTGGCATTCGACCGGGCATTCGTTGTTGCGTTTCTGTGCGCATCCGGTTGATCCCGGACATCGCGCGCTCACGAATTTCAATGCTATAACGGTTATCCAACATAACGATTGAAAAGTGTCAACTTGCTTCTTAGTCTCGGAACCAACGGGACCGCAGCGGATGGTATGTGCGAGCGGCGAAGCAGGAGTCTCATGAGCAAGGCATCGTCAAGCTCGCCCAGCAGAATCGAACTTGTGGCAACCGACCGCCGATTGACCGACTCCAACATGAAGCCGGCCACGCGCGGCACGAAAGAGCATGCACCGGCAAACAGCCAAGCCAGTCAACTCGATCACGGCCCTCTCGGCGAACGCCTAGGCTACATCCTGCGCCGCGCCCAACTCGCGATCTTCGAAGACTTCATCGCCGCCTGCGATCGCTTTGACATTCGCCCGGGGCAATATTCCGTACTGACGGTAATCGAGCAGAACCCAGGCTTCAGCCAGACCAAAGTCGCCGAAGCACTCGGCATCAAGAAGACCAACTTCGTGGCAATGGTCGACGCATTCGAAAATCGCGGCCTCGTTCGCCGCGCCGCGATGCCTGGCGATCGCCGAAGCTACGCCCTGTTTCTGACCGACGCCGGCAAGGCCTTGATGCGCAAACTGCATCGCGTCGCCGAACAGCATGAGCAGCGTATCATCGACCGCATCGGGCCCCTCATGCACAAGCGGATGTTCTCCGCCCTCGCCGCCATCGCCGGAATGAGCGGCGATACCAAGCAGGACGACTAACCACGTAGGGTGCGGTAGCACGAATGCGCGTACCGCACCGTTTCACGACACGCCGGTGCGGTCCGCTTCGCTACCGCACCTTACGAGTGTCCTACTCCGCCGCGATCTTGCCCACAGCACCCTGCAGCGCCTTCAAGACCCGCGGCGGCGACATCGGCTGCTCGCGGATCCGCACGCCCGTCGCGTTATAGATCGCGTTGGCGATAGCAGCGATCGGAGGAATGATTGGAACCTCGCCGACGCCGCGCACACCGTAGGGATGCAACGGATTCGGCACCTCCACGATTTCCGCATTGAGCTTCGGCAGATCGGATGCGACCGGCACGCGATAGTCGAGGAACCCAGGGTTCGTCAGGCGCCCCTCTTTATTGTAGATATACTCCTCGTTCAGCGCCATGCCGATGCCCTGAGCCGCAGCACCATGCCATTGGCCGCGCACGAATTCAGGATAGACGGCCTTGCCAGCGTCTTGGACGATCGTGTAGCGCAGAACCTTTACGGCTCCCGTTGCAGGATCGACCTCCACGTCGCAAATGTGTGTGCCGAAGCCCGGCCCTTGGCCGACGACATTGATCTCGGCATGCCCCGCGATCGTACCGCCATACCACGCCGCTTCGCGGGCGATATCTGCCACCGAGAGCGGCTTGAAGTCGCCGACGTTGGCGCCGGCGGGACGCGCGTGGCCGTCCTCCCACACCACCTGATCGGGCTTCACGTTCCACTTCTTCGCCGCGACATCGATCATCCGCGTAATCGCATCGCGCGCGCACTTCACCGCGGCCATGCTGCCGGCTGCCGTGCCGCGGCTGCCCGCCGTCATGAAGTTGAACCCGAGCGATGACGTATCGCTCGGCACCGCGCGCACACGATCATGCGGCACACCAAGCTCTTCAGCGACGATCATCGACAACGCTGCCCGCCCGCCGCCGGTGACGTCGACGGTTCCGTAGATCAGGGACGCGGTTCCGTCCTCGTTGATGTTGAGCGTCGCCGACGTCTCCATGCCGATCGTGAACCAGAACGCAGTCGCGATCCCACGCCCCTGGTTCGGCCCGAGCGGCGCCTTCATGTGCCGATGCGCCTGCGCCGCCTTCAGCGTCTCGATGTAGCCGATCGGCCCGAGTTTGGGCCCGAAGTGCGTCTGCGTGCCTTCCTTCGCCGCATTCTTCAGCCGGAACTCGATCGGATCGATGCCGAGCTTCTCCGCGATCTCGTCGACGACCGTCTCGACACCGAACGCCACCATCGGTGCACCCGGCGCGCGATAGGCAGCCACCTTCGGCCGGTTGCACACGACGTCGTTGCCGATGACGAGTACGTTTTCCAGATCGTAGCGGGTGAATACCGTCACCGCGCACAACGGCAGCGACGAGCCCGGGAAACAGCCCGCCTGATAATTCAACAGCGCGTGTCCAGCAACCAGCTTGCCGTCCTTCGTCGCGCCCATCTTGATCTTGATGTGCGTGCCCGATGTCGGCCCCGTCGCGCGGAACACCTCGTCGCGCGTCATCACCATCTTCACGGGCCGCCGCGCCTTCTGCGACAGCTTCACCGCGAGAGGTTCGAGATAGACGTTGTTCTTGCCGCCGAAGCCGCCGCCGAGCTCGGTCGGCGTTACCTTCACCTTCGACACGTCCATATTGAGCAACTTCGCGATCTGCGAGCGCATCACGAAGTGGCCCTGCGTCGCTGTCCACACCTCGGTCACGCCGCCGTCGGTATAGTTTGCGATCGAGGCCTGCGGCTCGATGTAGCCCTGGTGCGTCGCCTGCGTGCGGAACTCGCGCTCGATGATCACATCGGCTTTTTTGAAGCCCTCCTCGATGTCGCCGAGCTTGGAGGTCAGAACTGCCGCGATATTCGACGGCTTTGTCGGCGGCGGCTGCACACCGATCGTGATCTGATTTTCGTGCAACAGCGGCGCGTCAGGTTTCATCGCCGCTTCCACATCGATCACGTGCGGCAGTACCTCGTACTCGACCTTGATGAGCTTCAACGCCGCCTTCGCAATGGACTCCGATGTGGCAGCGACAGCAGCGATCGGATGTCCGTCGTAGAGCACCTTCTCGCGCGCCATCATGCCCCGCGTCACGTCGCGGAAGTTGATCATCAGCTCGCCGGACGCCGCATGAAGGATCGGCATGTCGGGAAAATCCTCCCGCGTGACGACCGCTTTCACGCCGGGCAGCTTCTCGGCGGCACTCGTGTCTATCGAGATCAGGCGCGCATGCGCATGCTTGCTGCGCAACACTTTGCCGATGAGCTGCCCAGGCAGGTTGATGTCCGCCGCATAACGCGCACGCCCCGTCACCTTGTCGATCGCGTCCGAACGCATGTTCGGATTTCCGCCGACGATCTTCAGGTTCTTCTTCTCGTACTTGAGTGCCGTGCCGAACGGTGTCGGTGCCTTGCCCATGTCTCAAGCTCCCCTGATCTCTTTGGCGGCGGCCATTACCGCGTCGACGACGTTGTTGTAGCCCGTGCAGCGGCACAGGTTACCGGCGAGGAACAAGCGCACTTCCTCCTCGGTCGGATTGTTGTTCCTCTCGAGCAGATTGCGCGAAGCGATCAGCAGGCCCGGCGTGCAGATGCCGCACTGAAGAGCCACATGCTCGATGAACTTGCGCTGCAGCACATGCAGGTCCTCGCCATGAGCCATGCCCTCGACCGTGTCGATCGTCGCTCCCTGCGCTTCGACGCCAAGCATCAGGCACGAGCACACCAGGACTCCATTGACCATGATCGAGCAGGCCCCACAGTCTCCCGTCGAGCAGCCTTCTTTGGTCCCCGTCAACTCGAGCTCGTCGCGAAGCACGTCCAGCAGTGTCTGCTGCGGCTCGCACAGGAAATCAACCGCATCGCCATTGATGACGGCATTGACGTGATACTTCCGAGCCATTTCACTCCCTCGCAGAAAACATGCCGACAAGCCTTGATGGCAGCCGGGTATCGTCGTTTCGAGGGGGAGTGTAGACGCGGAACAGACGCCGCGCCAGACGGACCTCATCGCGCCAGCTTCACGCAGGTTGGGCAAACCCGGACGCGGGTAGCGCGAGCGCCGGCGGCCCCCCCCATACTCGACAACATCAAACCTTCTTCATTCCCGGAAGTCGAGCGCAGCGAGACTATCCGGGATCTTTACACTCATAGGGGGAAAGGCCCGGATCTTCACGCTCCGACCTCGCGGTCGGAACGTTCGTCCAGGGACGCAGTGGTGAGTTTAGGCGCCCCACCAGTCAATGTCAGCGCCGACGAGCCACGCCGACGAGCCACGCCGACGAGCCAGTGGCCTTGACCCAACCTGACCCAATCACTCCGCGGCGGCAGCCCGCTTGGTCAGCCCGATGTCGGCCAGCGCCTTGTCGACCAGCTTGCGCGAGGCTTCCGTCAGCGGCGCGAGAGGCAGACGGCAATCCTCGGCGCATAGCCCGAGCCGCGAAGCGGCATACTTGACCGGCGCTGGATTGGTCTCGCAGAACATCGAATCGTGCAGCGGCATCAACTTGTCCTGAAGCACCAGCGCCTTCTTCCAGTCGCCCGCCAGGCATGCGTTCTGGAAATCCGCGCATAGCCTGGGCGCGATGTTCGACGTCACCGAGATGCAGCCCACGCCGCCGTGCGCCATGAAGCCCAGACAGGTGCCATCCTCGCCCGAAAGCTGGACGAACTTCTCGCCACACGCGTTCCGCTGCTGCGTAACGCGAGCCACGTTCGCCGTTGCATCCTTGACGCCGACGATATTCTTAAGCTTTGCGCACCGCGCCATGGTGGCGACCGACATGTCGGTGATCGTGCGGACAGGCACGTTATAGAGGATGATCGGGAGGTCTACAGCGTCGTTGATCGCCTTCATGTGGAGGTAGAGCCCCTCCTGCGTCGGCTTGTTGTAGTACGGCATGACCTGAAGTGTCGCGTCCGCGCCGGCTTCCTTGGAAAAGCGGCTGAGATCAATAGCCTCCTCGGTCGAATTCGAACCGCAGCCAGCCACGATCGGCACGCGCTTCTTGGCGATATCGACGCACAACGCGATGACCCGCTTGTGCTCTTCAGTCGACAAGGTCGGGCTCTCGCCGGTCGTACCGCACGGAACGAGTCCATGCGTACCTTCCTTGATCTGCCACTCGACGAGCCTCGCGAAGGCATCCTCGTCGACCTTTCCGCCCTTGAACGGCGTAATGAGAGCCGTGAACGATCCCTTGAACATGCGCAGCCTCGTCTATGTGCTCGAACCGGATATCGACCGAGCGGGGAACCAGAGTGTCGCGCACCCGAATTTGAGAGCGCACGGAGCAGCATTTTCGCATCTTGCAAGCAGCACAAGCACCAGCGCCCCGCCGGCAGTGCCCCGCGGCGGAAGCATTCGTGCCCGCCCGTGACGTATCTGCCTTGATCGCGCCAACCCCGCTTGCTACTTCCAGCAGGTTGCCGGAGCGCCCGACCCCAAACCCCAAAGCGCTCGTGAATTCACAATAGGCGCTGACGCCGCACCTCGCAAGCAGACCGCTGAACCCGAATGGCGGCGTGTGGAGCAGGGACTAGTCGAAATCCGGCGCTCACGTCGCCGCGCATGGATAGCGAGCCGATGGCGCCACTACGCAAACCCAGCCACGCCTTGCGGCGAGCCCGCGCCACACTGACCGCAGCTTTCTCGGTCGCGATCCCGATCGCAGCGCATGCCCAAGGCCCCGCGACGCCCGCGCCGCCGCCCGCAAAACAGGCATCCAACTTGCCTGCCGGCTCCCAGCTGGCACAGCCAGAATCTAACGTTATCCCATCGCCACGCCCAGGCGCGTTCGAAGCAGAGAAAGCCCACGTCGCCCGCTACGATTCGGCCATCGCCGCCGTCCGTGATCAGTCGGTATCTCCTGCCGACATCGAACGCTTGAAGCGGGCGCTCTCGCGTGTCGCTGCAGCCGACCTTAGCGGCACGAAAATCGCGCGCGACGAGATCGAGGAGCCGATCGCACGCAAAATCGTCGATTGGTATCGGTTGCGCGGCGGGCTCGGCGAAGCCCGCGAATACCGCGAATTCATCTCTGCAAACCCGGCTTGGCCCAATCGAGAGTTGCTGACACAGCGTTACGAGGAAGCGCTATTCACCGAAGGTGGCCCCGCCCGCGCGATGAAGGAGATGTTCAAGGCCGAGCCGCCCCGCACCGGCGCGGGATTTGCCGCACTCGCCTCCGCCCATCTCACTGACAATGACGAAGCAGGCGCCGCCACCCATGCACGAACAGCCTGGCGGGAGTACGCCCTGGGCGCAACCCTCGAAACAGGTTTCCTGGAGCGGTTCGGTAAGTTGCTGCGCCCGCAAGATCACAAGTGGCGTTTCGACCGCTTGATGATGGACGATCCACGCTGGACCGCCGACCGCAACGACCGCGCCGCCCAGGCTAAACGCATCATCCCCCTGCTCGGCGAACCTGAAAGGAAGAAGGCCGAAGCTCGCATTGCCGTTTTCCTCCGCGCCGGAAACGCCACCGCGCTGATCAATGCGCTGCCGACGGATGAAAGGCCAGACTGGGGCCTCACCTTCCAGCGCGTCCAGAACCTGCGGCGCCAGGAAAAAATTACGGACGCCGCCAAGCTGTTGCTTTCGGTCCCCCTCGACGCCAATTCGCTGGTGGCACCCGATGGCTGGTGGCACGAGCGCCGCGCAATCGTCTTCGCGCTGCTGCGCATCGGTCAGCCCAATCTCGCCTACGATGTCGCCAAGGCCGCAGGCCCGATCAGCATCAACCCCTTGAAGGACCAGACGTTCCACGCGGGCTGGATCGCGCTGTCATTTCTCAAGGACCCCAAGACCGCAGAGAGCCACTTCGCGCAATTGCGCAAGGCTGCCGATGGCCCCTTGAGCCGCGCCAAAGCCTTCTATTGGCACGGCCGATCTTTGGAAGCCTTGGGCCGCCGCAAGGATGCCGAGGCCGCCTATCGGGAAAGCGCCGCCGTGACAGACACTTTCCACGGCCAGCTCTCACGCATCCGCCTTGGCGGCGATGCCGCCCGCATGAACGTAGTTCCCCCGGCCGCCCCCAAAGCCGACGAGATAGCCCGCTTTGCCAAACTGGACGCCCCGCGCGCAGCGGTCATCGCAAGGAAGGCCAAGCTCGATCCTGGAATCTACCGCGTCTTCCTGACCGGCTTGGCCCGCCACTTCAATACTGAAGCAGAACTCGGCATGGTCGCCCATCTCGCCGAAGCCCTAGGCGACACCCAGATGACCGTCAGGATCGCCAAGGCCGGCGTCGCGCGGGGACACAACTTGCTCCTCTTTAGCTATCCCCTGCATGCCTTCCCGTCATTCAAGGCACTGCGGATGCCAATACCGGAAATGCCATTGCTGCTGGGTATCGCCCGCCAGGAGAGCGAGTTCAATGGTCAGACGCTTTCCGGCGCCGGCGCACGCGGCATTCTGCAGGTGATGCCGATTACGGCACGCCATGTCTGCAAGGACTATAAGATCAAGTGCGATATACCCCGCCTGATGTCTGACAACTCCTACAACACCATGATGGCCGCAGCTTACATCGGCGACCGCATGAAGGAATTCGCCGGCAGCTACGTGCTCGGCATTGCCGGCTACAATGCCGGTCCCGGCCGAGCGCGCCAGTGGGTCCGCGAATTCGGAGATCCACGCGATCCCAAGGTCGATCCGATCGACTGGATCCACCGCATCCCCTTCGAGGAAACCCGCGAATACGTGCAGAAAGTCCTATCCAACGTCCAAGTCTATCGTGCACGCATCGGTTCAGGCCCGATGAAACTGATGCTGGCCGAAGACCTGATCCGTGCGCAAGGACAGTTCACACAGCCCGCTGAACCATCTGGAACAGAGCGAAACTCCGCCGGAAACACCCGTGACAGCGATGGAGAAACCGGCAAGGCGATCGAATAAGCCCACCCTTCCGAATGTCGAACCGGAACGCATTTGTGCGCATCGTGGGATTGCCGCCGGACGCCGCACTTCATAACGTAATCACAATCGCTTCATAGTGTCGTCCTGGATGACGACCGTAGTCGAGGGCCGCCTGATGCTGTCTGATATTGCACCCATTTTTTCGAATATCCTGATCGGCGTGGTCGCGATATTCCTGGCCGTGCTGTTCTGGAGATCGACGCGCGGGAGCAAAGCCACTGACACCGCGATAATGCGGATTGCCCTGCTATTTCTGCTGGCACCTTTCGTGGCGGCCGCGATCATTGGATCAATTCCGCACGAGATACCCGGCGGTCCGCCCAACCCGGCATCTGCCAAACGCGAAACGGCCAGCGCGCCAAGGTCCGCCCCCGTCGGCGCCCCGGTTCCCCAGTCATTACCAGCTCCCCGTTCCGCGCCAGCGTCTAGTGAACCTCAAAAAGCGCCCCCTGCCCCGCCGCGCCAGGAAGTCGCCGTTCCGCAACCCCCGCAGGCTCCCACACCGGCCCCCGCCCCGATCACGCGTGCGCCGGAACCGGCGTCAACGCCACCAATGACCGCACCGAGCCCTCCGCCCGCCGCGCGCCCAGGCGAAGAGAAGAAGTCGGCGGTGCAGGAAGCCGTCGAGCAATTGACCAAGCAAACAACTGCGCCAATCACCGCTCCCCCGCCCCCCGCCACCGCCACCGCCACCGCCAAGCCGACTGCCGCTGACGAGGCAAAGGCCAGGGAACCTTGGGACGTCGTACCCGTTTAT
>CANJPN010000006.1 GCA_947475855.1 Bradyrhizobiaceae bacterium | reverse complement strand
GCTGGCAAGCGGAAAGGCATTCTTCTTTTCCACGACATCCAGTTCTCGACCGCGCACGGGATCAGGGCAGTTCTCGATCAGCTCGCGAGAGAAGGCTACCGCGTCGTCCACACCGTGCCGAAAACTCCCGCCGTTACGGATCCCCGTTTCGACGCTCTTGCCGATGCCGAACTCCAGCGGCGCAACAAGATCGCAGCCACCAATCCGATGGCGACGCGCTCAGTCGTCTGGCCAATGTCTGCGCCTTCCGGCGTTCCGACCGAACAGTACAATCCGGAACTCGCCGCTGCCGGGACCCGCCTTGCGCCAAAGCCGGCCGTTCAGCCAGCAGCAGCAGCCGTCGCAGTACCAGGTGCGGTGATCCCCCGCCAACGCGCAACGCCAGCCGCAGGGACTGCGCCGGCACCGACACCCGCCGCTGCTCCCGTAACCCCGACACCACCTCCCCCGTCTGCGGTCCCGGCAACGACCGAGCCCCGCCCAGCCTTGCGCGGCACGACAGAGGATGAAGATTGGCGCCGCAAGGTCTTCCAGAACTGAGACGGGCTGCGGTGCGTCTCCGCTATGACCGCATCGCTGACATCCGGGTTACTTCCGCGCTGGGCGTCGAGGAAACACCTTCCAGCAACTGGCGACGGCACCCGATCAAGCCAGCGAATGTATTGAGCCAGGGACTGGGATCGGGCGCGCCCTCTTCGGCTAGGCTTCGCAGGCCATAATCGCGCATGAGCGCCAGCACCAGGTCGTCGAAATCTCCCTGAATTCCGTCGACCTCACCAACGCTGGTCGCGGCTTCCAGCCGCCCCGCCAAGACCCGCACCTGCTCCGCCAGAGTATCGGCCGGCGCCTCGCTCTTCAGACCCGCCCAGCTCATCACGCCGGCCACCGACGATCCGATGATACCCACGCCAAACAGCCCAAGCCAGATGTACTCGCTGTACTGCTCGAGCAGTGTCTTGGACTCGCTGTTGACGAATGCGGCCGTGCCCGCGTGGGGCAGAAACCGGCGCTCTTCATCGACTGGCGGCGTCTCTATGTTGTAGGTCAACGCCTGGGCAATTCTCAGCCGCCCGCGAACTTCCATCAAAGATTTCGTCAGCTCCGTCGCCGTTTGTTCTGAAAGCCGGGAAGATGCCGCCAGCTCCAATGTGATGCCGACCGTGTCTTCATCTTCGGGAGGCTGCAGGCCGAACGCGCCCTCGGGAATCTCGCTCTTGTGCAATTCCCGGAAGCGCAATGCCAACGCCTGGTGCGAAGGCACGCCCTTCACGACGACCTCGAGCTTGTGCTTGCCCGTCAGCTCCGCGATCATTTCGCGGGTCGGCTTCGACGCCGGGTTGATAATCATGACGAAGCCATCGATGCGTCGCTGCGCCATCGCGTCGACGGTCTCTTTTCGCGACATCTCCTGAAGCTTCAGCTCGTCTTCGCCGAGCTCGAAGTGGCTCATGATCTTCTCGACCATGGGCTTGTATGAATCTGCGTCGACGTTGGTGATGCCGATGGGTCTGTTGGCAATATCGCGCAGCGTCTCTATCCCGCTGTCCTTTCGTACGACCAGCGCAAATGCCCGCTTGTGCAAGATCACGATCGAGCGTGCGTCTTTGCCCTCCTGATCGTCGCTACGCAGTACCGCGAGGTCGACTGTCCCCTTGTCGAGCATCGCGCTCGCATCGGCCGATCCGTTAGCCCGCACCAGCTTGAACCGGTAAGGCTGATGCGTGTCGCGCAATACCCGCGCCAGTGCTTCCAGCACCTCGACCTGCGTGCTGCCCGCGGCGCCGACAGCCACACGCAGCGTCGTCGGCCGAACCGCCAGATACCAAGCCGCGAGAATAAGGCACAGGCCGCCGAGGACCACGGCCAACCGTCGCAGCGCCAACTGTCTTGCCATGAACCAAACTCCGCTATCGGCGAGACGACAGTCCAATCATCACAAGCAGGCTTTGCCATTTTCGCGGCGGACGCTAGAGAGCATTGCCAGCAGGCTCCCGCTTCCGGCACGCCGAGGAAGGACATTGCCACGGCAATAGAGGTCGCGCACCAATTGGGCGGCCCCTACACGTCAATTCGATGGCGGCGAGGTTAATCGGCGGCCCAAGCATCCTGCTTCAGTCGGCCAGCACATACAAAACGGCCGGCGCGAAATTCGCACGCCGGCCGAGATTTGCCTCAACTCTTAAGCAATTCGGAGGTGCAAGCCCAGCCTGCCCCCCAACGTCACCCCAACGATTTATTGCTCTTCTTCACCGCCTCGTTCGAGCTGCCGGCCTCGCCGGGGGCGTGAGCAGCGGTCTTCACGGCGCCCGCCTTGTCGGCGTCGATATAGACCTTGCCGCCCATGTCCATGAACTTCTTGCTCATCTCGTCCATGCCCTTCTGCGCTTCGACCATCGCGGACGCGCCGGCATTGGTCTTGGCGGCGTAGTCGCGCACGTCCTGCGTGATTTTCATCGAGCAGAACTTCGGGCCGCACATCGAGCAGAAGTGGGCGACCTTGTGGGCGTCCTTCGGCATGGTCTCGTCGTGGTACTCGCGCGCGGTGTCCGGATCGAGTCCGAGGTTGAACTGGTCCTCCCAGCGGAAATCGAAGCGCGCGCGGGACAACGCATCGTCGCGCAACTGCGCTGCCGGATGGCCTTTCGCCATGTCGGCGGCGTGCGCTGCGATCTTGTAGGTGACCACGCCGACCTTCACGTCGTCGCGGTTGGGAAGCCCAAGGTGCTCCTTCGGCGTGACGTAGCAGAGCATGGCCGTGCCGAACCAGCCGATCATGGCAGCGCCGATGCCCGACGTAATGTGGTCGTAGCCGGGTGCGATGTCGGTGACGAGCGGCCCGAGCGTATAGAACGGCGCCTCGCCGCACTCCTTGAGCTGCTTGTCCATGTTGATCTTGATCTTGTGCATCGGCACGTGGCCGGGGCCTTCGATCATCACCTGGCAGCCCTTCTTCCAGGCGCGCTGCGTCAACTCACCCAGCGTCTCCAGCTCGGCGAATTGCGCACGGTCGTTGGCATCGGCGTTCGAGCCGGGGCGCAGACCGTCGCCCAGCGAGAACGACACGTCGTAGGCCCGCATTATGTCGCAGATTTCGTCGAACTTCTCGTAGAGGAAGCTCTCCTTGTGATGCGCGAGGCACCACTTGGCCATGATCGAGCCGCCGCGCGAGACGATGCCGGTGACGCGGTTGGCAGTGAGCGGCACGTAGGCGAGGCGCACGCCGGCGTGAATCGTGAAGTAGTCGACGCCCTGCTCGCACTGCTCGATCAGCGTGTCGCGATAGAGTTCCCAGGTCAGTTTGACCGGGTCGCCACCGCACTTCTCGAGCGCCTGATAGATCGGCACCGTGCCGATCGGCACCGGCGAGTTGCGCAGTATCCACTCGCGGGTGTGGTGGATGTTGCGGCCCGTCGACAGGTCCATCACGGTGTCGCCGCCCCAGCGGATCGACCAAACCATCTTCTCGACTTCTTCCTCGATCGACGAGCTGACAGCGGAGTTGCCGATGTTGGCGTTGATCTTCACCAGGAAGTTGCGGCCGATGATCATCGGCTCCAACTCGGCGTGGTTGATGTTGGCCGGAATGATTGCACGGCCGCGCGCGATCTCGTCGCGCACGAACTCCGGCGTGATGTGCTCGGGGATCGACGCGCCGAAGCTCTCGCCATCGGCGATCGCGGCCTTGGCGCGCTCGAGCGCCTGTGTGCGCCCGAGGTTCTCGCGATGCGCAACGTAACGCATCTCTTTGGTGATGATGCCGGCACGCGCGAACTCGTACTGCGTGACCATCTTGCCATCGAGAGCGCGATAGGGGCGCGTCTTATTGGGGAAGTCGCGCGCGAGAGCCGCGCCGCGGACGTTGCCGTTGTCCTCCGGCTTGATTTCCCGGCCCTCGTACTGCTCGACGCCACCACGCTCCTTGACCCAGGCCTCGCGCAGCCTCGGCAGGCCCTTCTCGACCTCGATCTTGGCGTTGATGTCGGTGTAGGGGCCGGAAGGGTCGTAGACGCGGAACGGCGGTTCCTTAGCCTCCTTTTGCAACGTGATCTCGCGGAACGGCACGCGCACGTCAGGGAAGCCCTCGGGCGCATCGTAAACCTTGGCCGAGCCGCTGATCGGGCCCGTCGTCACCTTCGGCACGGCCATCTCGGAAGGGCGGGTCATCTTGTTCATATGGCGTCTCCTCAGCGGGTCTTGTTCGAGTTGTCGGTCTATTCGAGTTGTAGAGCTGAAATCCTGGCAGCAGACATGCGTCCGGCTGCCATCAATCTAATTCCGAGCGACGTGGAGCCTCGCAGTGCTGGACCAGAATCGCGTAAAGCGAACCGGAATTGACGTCGTCGGCCTGCAGCGTCTCGCAGAAGCCTGCAGCCCGGGCCTGATCGCGTAAGGCCCGCGAAACGACCTTCGAATACAGAATTGCCAGCGCCGTCCCGGGCAACCCGGCGCGCCGCAACTGAGCCAGAAGCTCGACGCCCTTATGCCCCCCACCCAACTTGTTGTTCAGCACCACCAGATCGAAGCAGCCATCTTGCGAAAGGAAGACGTCCATCGCGGCCTTGAAGCTGCGCGCAGTCGACAGCTCGAGGTCATCTCCAGCCATGCCACGGAGCGTAGCTGCGAGCCATTCGAGCCCGGCTGCATCGTTATCGACGACGAGGACCCGCATACCCTCGAGATAATCCGATGGGTCGTAGCGCGCAGCCCGCAGCGCCCCCCGAATGAGGTCGTCGACAGCCTTTGATCGTTTGGCAGCAGTCATGGCAGATTGGTCCGTCCCTTCGCCGGCATGACCCGGATCAGGTTCTAAGGGTGGCCCGCGCGGATAATGTTGAGCGCGATCTCAGCCGGCTTCCACCGGCACCCCTCGGAACTCCCACAATGTGCGACGAAACGCGCCGTGATGCAAGTGTGCAGCCGAGACGCCGCGCTGATGCTGGCCGCCGCATCCTCGCAACGACGCTGCAACGCATCGAGAGCCAGTGCAGCACTCGTCACCAGCCCCCCGCCCGGCGCCAACCGGTGAGCCGAATGGCCGCTGCAACCGCTAGGCCGCCGATCAATGTCTTAACCGGAAAGCCTTGAGCCAGAAGCACCAGACTATTGGCGAGATACACAATATTGCCCTGCATCACCGCTGCCATAAGAGCGACAAAGCCGACACCCGTGCTGACCGCGGCAAGCGTGAGTGCATAAGCATCCAAGCTCCAGCCCACGCCCCGTCGCAACATTTCCGCAGCGATTGCCCCTGCAGCTCCCCACTGCAGGCCCCATAGCCAGAAAGATTGTGCGAGCCGGGCTTGCAGAGACGGGCCGTTGGCAAGCGCCGCGAGCGCAGGCTGCAACTGAGCGATCACCCACAGAACGGTCGCGGCCACCCCGATCGTCACCACGACTGCAAATGCAAAAACCGCCGCGGCCAGCTCGAGCCCATCGCTGTCGCGACGCCGCTCAGCAGTTTCAACCTCTGCCGCCGGCTCCCGTGTCAGCCATCTGAGAAGAAACCCGATGATGAGTGAAGCACCCAATGCCAACATCAGATAGATCGCGCCCAACTGCACGACCATTCGCAGGGGGCCGAGCAACACGACATAACCGATGCCCGAAATAGCACTTGCGACGAGGGTGCTGGCGAGAGATCCAACGACAGTTATCCGATTGCCTCTCCAGGTCCAGACGGCGAGAAGGCAGCCACTCAGAGACGCAATCGGCCCACCGATCAGATACGCGTCCCATAGAAATCGGCTGGTCGTCGAGGTGAACGATCGCAGCAACGAGTCGAAGTTGACATCTCCCGGCCAAGAAACTGAAGCCGCTGCCACACTCGCTGCAAACACCATCAGACCCATCAGGGGTCCAAGCAGGACACAAATGGGCACAACCCGTCCTACACGCCACAACCGGGACGTGCGGAAAGGCCGTCCAAAGGGGTTGGTCATTTGGCTTGCACCGTGTTGTTTCGGACGACGCCGAGGAAACGCACCACTGCTCTCGCACCTGCTGATTATGTGAATCGCGGACTTTCGGGAACTCATGAACTGGCCGGTCATTCCAAGGCAAAGTTGGGCCTTTAATCGCTAAACGGCCCAAACATCGGCCAGAACTCAGGATCGACACTATCAACAATCTGCCGGCCGAGGTTCACGGGCTCAAGCTCCGTGGCAAGGCCCAGGCCAAACTCCAGCCCACCAGAGTGGTGGCGCCGAAGCGATCATGTCCTTTCGATGAGCGGCAGTGTGGGCTAAGGTCCGCCGCCCACCGGCAGCGCAATGCCGGGATCATCACGTCACGAGGAACGCCTGACCATGCTGTTTCGCACTGCCGTAGCGACGCTCGCCGTTCTGGCCGGCTCCTTGCCTGCGTCAGCGCAGGAGAAGTATCCCTCCCGTTTCGTCAAAGTGATCACGACCACAGGTACGGGCACGGGCCCCGATGTCGTCCTGCGCGTCGTCATGGACCACCTCGGCCGCGAATGGGGCCAGCAGGTCATCGTCGAGAACAACTCGACGGGCGGTGGATTGGTCGCGGCGCAACAGGCGACCTCTGCGACGCCTGATGGCTACACGCTGCTGCAGGCATCGGCCTCGGCGTTCACGGTATTGCCGATCCGCCAGGAGCGAGCGCCGACCAAGGTCGGCGTCGACGTCAAACCGATCGGCTACATGGGCGATCAGCCGCTCATGGTTGCGGTATCCAAAGACTTGCCCGTCGGCTCCCTGAAAGAGTTGATCGACACCGCCAAGAAAGACCCGGACAAGGTTCTGTACGTCGCGAACGCCAGCGGCACACTCCCTCACATGGCCGGCGAGCTGCTCAAACTCAGATCATCAGCTCCCTTCCGCTACGTGCCGATGCGCGGCGGCGCCGAAGGCCTCAACAACATCATGACCGGTTCCGTCAACATGATCATCGACGGTTACGCCGCTCTCGAAGGCACTATGAAGGGCGGCGCGATCAAGCCGGTGGCCGTAACGAGCACCAAGCGTCTGCCGAACTTCCCCGAGGTCCCCTCCGTCGCAGAAACGCTCCCCGGCTACGTCGCCATCGGCTGGGCGGCCCTCGTCGCGCCCATCGGCGTGCCCGACGCGATCGTCGACAAGATCAACGCCGACATGAACATGGTGATGATGAAGCCGGACGTCCAGAAACGCCTCATCGAGATCGGCGCCTACATGGTGCCGATGACGCGCCCCGAGCTGGAGACCTTCATCAAGAAAGAGCAGGATCAGTGGCACCCGATCGTGCGCGAGATCCTGGCGAAGCCGGTAGCTGCACCGGCCGCGAAGTAATGGAGGCTGGGTCGAGCATAGCGCGACCCAGCCTACGAAGTTCTACGCCTTCAGCTTGAGCAGCTTGTCAGCCGTTCCGTGGCAGAACTTGGCCATGTCGGCCGGCGAGAAGTCGAGCTTCTTCAGGAACTCCGCGCCCTGCTCGTTGTGGGCGTAGGGGTAATCGACCGAGAACATCACGCGGTCGAGACCGAAAGTCTGCAAGCAGGCCAGCAACGGCGGCGTCGTGAACATGCCAGAAGTCGTCAGCCACACCTGATCGAGGATCGTTTCGCTGATCTTGCGGCTCAAGTGTTTGGCATGGATCGTCGCGACATCGTCGAGACGCGCGAGCATCAACGGCAGGCCCTCGCCCATGTGGCCGATGATGACTTTGAGCTTGCGATGCTTATCGAACGTGCCGTTGAACACCATGCGGAGAACATGGATTGCGGTCTCCGAATGCCAGCCCCAACCGGCAGTGCTGATGCCGACGCCAGCGCTCCCGGGAAGGCCCGAATAATATGCCTCGTAGACGCTGCGCGGCGGCATGTGCGGATGGATGTAGACCGGTACGTCCAGTTGCTCGGCTGCAGCGAGGATCGGCTGGAACTGTGCATCGTCGAGGAACTTGCCGTCTATCGTGCCGTTGACGATCGCGCCGCAGAAGCCGAGCTGTTTGACGCAGCGCTCCAACTCCTTTGCCGAAACATCCGGCGAGCGAAGCGGCATGTGCGCGAAGCCCTGGTAGCGGGTGGGGTGCTTGGACATCGCTTCCTTCAGGCCATCATTGACCCCCTTGGCGATGTCGATTCCGGTCTGTCCCTCCATCAGTTCCGCGCCCGGCCCCGAGACCGAGAGAACCTGGACCTCGATACCATTGTCGTCCATCGACTTCAGGCGCTTCTCACCCAGATCGGGCAACAGGGTGAGCGGGTTGTAGCCGGTTGCCCCGGTAACGCGGGCGACGAAGCCGCGCTTCGTCTTGGCCTCGTCGGAGATCTTCGAGACTGCCGAAGGGATCGTGAAATGTTCTTCCAGTGCAACGACACGCATATGCGGTTCCTTTGTCGATTTGGATTGTCCGGATCGGATTGAGCGCGAACCCGTACGCCGGGTCAAGCGGCGCGCACCCCGCTTCGCCTCAGGGCACGCTCGGGCGCATCATTTCAATCCCAAGCGCTCGCGGGCTTCCTCGGCGGTCGCCAACTCGCCGCCCATCGACTCGACCAGCCACCGCGCCTTCTCAACCAACTCGCCGTTGCCCGAAGTCAACTTGCCCTTCGCGATGTGGACCGTGTCCTCCATGCCAATGCGTACGTTGCCCCCGAGGATCCAGGATTGAGCCAGCATCGGAAACGCCGCGCGGCCGATGCCGAAGCCGGTCCACTCGACCTGTTCGGGCAGCATCGACTTGGCAAACATCATGGTCTCGGCCGTCGCGGGGAAACCATACTTAACGCCCAGCACCAAACAGGCCATCGCCGGCTTCTTGAGCACCCCCTTGTCGAACAAATCCTGGGCCAGGTGGATGTCGCCGGTGTCGAACAACTCGAGCTCCGGCTTCACGCCGACGCCATACATCGCCTCCGCCATCCTGGTCACGTTCGGCGGCAAGTTGATCACGACCTCCTGGCCGAACGTCATCGTGTTGAGATCGAGCGTGCAGATGTCCGGTTTCAATTCCAGCACATGCTCGATGCGCTTCATCGGCGGCAGGAAATTCGTGCGTGGACCGGCAATCGCCGGGTTATCGTCGCCGGGCTGGAAACGGCCGCCTGGGCCCGTGGTCAGATTGATGACGAGGGCGGTGTTCCTGGCGCGAATGCGCTCCACCGTCTCGCGGTAGTGCGCCAGCTCCATCGACGGCCGGCCATCAGGGTAGCGCACGTGGATATGCACGATGGCGGCTCCCGCGTCGGCCGCCGCGAGACAGTCGTTCGCGATCTGCTCAGGAGTGCACGGCAGTTTTGGGTTCATCTCGAGTCGCGTGAGATTGCCCGTCACCGCGCAGGTGAGAATGGTGCGCTTGGATTTCGTCGTCATCTTGATTTCCTACTCGTGCTTTTCTTCGAGTTCGACCAGAGCGCCCAGAACATCCTTCGGATTGAGAAAAGCGATGCGGTCGCCATGCACATTCAATCCAGCCTTGCCGGCCTGTCGTACCCCAGCTTGCGTTACCGCCGCCAGGGCGACATCGAGGTCCTCCGTGTTGAAGCACACGTGGTGCAGCCCGCCTGCCGGATTACGCTCGAGGAACTTGGCTATCGGTGAATCAGGCGAGATCGGCTGGATCAGCTCGATCCGGGCATTGCCGAGATCGACGTAGGAGAGGCGCACACCCTGTTGGGGATTCTCCTTGATCGGACCTGCATTGATGCCGAGCTTTGCTGCGAGCGCCTGGGCCGCCGCTTCGAGATCGGGCACGGCGATGGCGACGTGCGAGAGACCTTTGATGTTCGGCATCGAGTGCTCCATGTCGCTGGCCCGTGGGAGTTTGCACCCACAACCGCTTCTCTCAAACCCGCCCCGGTTTGTCACTTGGGTAATGTTGGACCGCTTCGGGCCCGGTCAAAGCGGTGGGACAGTCGCCCTGCCGGACCTCGTCAGGACTCGTCTTGTCGTCCAACGCACTGGACATGTCGGCAGACCCCATGCAAAAGGCCCGCGAAGACAGAGATTTGGCGGTGCCAAGGCTCAGACCGTACCAGGGCCTCGTCACGTCACATCAAACTCGGCAGCGCAACCGTAGCGAAAGCATGCAATTCGAGATGGGCATTATCGGCGTGGGCTGGTGCGGCGGCATCCGCGCGATCACGGCAGCCGACAATCCGCAGATCTCGAAACTGCACATCTGCGACATCAAGCCGGACCGGCTGCAGGAAGTCGTCAAGCTATCGAAGCCCGCGTCATTCACTACGGACTATCGGGAGATTCTCGCCAACCCCGCCGTCAAGATGGTGATGATTTCCACGACGCCCGAGCAGACGCACTATCCCATCTGCAAGGACGCCCTGCTCGCCGGCAAGCACGTGCTGATCGAGAAGCCGATCGCGCATCAGAGGCACGAGGCAGACGAGTTGATCGCGCTCGCCGAGAAGAAGGGCCTCGTGCTCTCGGTCGGCTACTCCCAGCGTTTCAACCCGCGCGTTGCCTACATCAAGAAGGCGATCGAGGATGGCACGCTTGGGGAGCCCGTGACCGCACTTTCGAGCCGCAATATCGGTGCCGACCTCGGCAGCCGGATCCAAGGCCGGACAAAGCTTTCGCTCGCCGCAATGGAGGCTACTCACGACCTCGACTTCCTGCTGTGGTGTCTCGCCCCGCGTAAACCAATCCGGGTCTACTCCCAGATCGCCTCGAAGCGCCAGAAGGACGGGAGTATCCCCGATCATCAGTGGACGATGGTGACGCTCGACGACGGGACCACGATCACGGTGGGCGCCGGCGCAATCATGCCGCCAGGCCATCCGCAGTATTGCCAGACCTACATGCAGATCATCGGCACCGAAGGAACACTCACGATCTACGACGACCGCTCCGAGGTGACGCTCAACACGCTGAAGCACGGTATCCGCTACCCCATGTCGACGATGCCCGGCGAGTTCGTCGGCCACGTGTTCGAAGGCCCGATGGCGACTGAGACCAACTACTTCATCGACTGCGTCGCACGCGGCAAACCCGTCCTGGTCAAGCCTGTCGAAGCGCGCCTGGTGATGGAAGTGTACGTGGCCGCCGACATCTCGGCAGAGCGCAACGAACCCGTCACGCTCCCTCGGAACGATTGATCCACGTCGGTGTCAGCCCTGCAGGTATGGCACCTTGCGGGTCGCCCGGACGTGCCGACGCACCTTTCGTTAATCTCACTCGATATCGTCATAGCGGCGGCCACTTCCGGGCTATAACATCAAGGTACCCTTGATCTTCGACCGGACCACCAGAGTGACCAGTATCCTCATCACTTACCGCCGCGACGACATCCCCGCGGAGGCTCACCGTATCCGCGACGCATTAGCCAGCCAGCTCGGCCGCGGCGGCACCCTGGCCATGTCCGACGAAGATGCAGCCCCCACTCCCCCGCTCGACGCCGGCGATGTGCTGATCGTCGTGGTCGGACGGCGCTGGCTCGAGCTGATGCGCGGGCGCGATGCTCGCGGCGAGCGCGACGGAGTTCGCAGCGTGATCGCTTCAGCCCTTCGCCGCGGCGTGACAGTAGTCCTCGCTCGGGTGGGCCATTCCGACGCGATGCCGGCGCTGCTCGGTGTCGATGAGTTGCCGAGCGATATTCGCGCGCTGGCGCTCGCCACGTCGCGAGATATCTCGATCGATCGGCTCGACGCTGGAGCCAAGGCGCTGATCAGTTCTTTGCGCCTGACGCCAACCGTCGGCATAGACCAGCGCATGCCCGGCAACTCGATGCTGAAAATGTGGCTGTGGGCTGCCGGCATCATGGCTGCTACCGTTCTGTTCGCGAATTTGATGGCCTACCTCTCTGGAAGCCTCAGCCGTCCGGGTGGCCCTGCGACCGCGGGATCGAGCCTGCCAGGGGGCCTCCTGCCTTCGTGGACGAGCGAGGGACGCATCCGCCGTGCCATCGAGGCCGCACTCGCCAAGGGCCGCCGTCCCGACGAAGCCCGGCGCTGTCAGGCCGCTCTAATCGAAACGACCGATGCCGGTACCATCGTATTCAACACGGCCAGCGCGGACCTCGACCTGGCCAGCCACCAGACGCTCGACAAACTCTCCCAGATCATCCGGAATTGTCCCGATTTCATCATCGAAGTCGAAGGCCACACCGACAGCGCCGGCGACGCCGCTGCCAATCAGCGTCTATCTGAGCGCCGGGCCATGAGCGTGCGCGACTACCTGCTGCGGACCGGCGTGCCAAGCATATCACTGAGCGCGATTGGATACGGCGACACTCGACCGGTCGCACCCAACGACACCCCTGCCAACATGGCGCGGAACCGTCGCATCGAGTTCAACATCACCTCCCGCTGACACTAGGCGCCGAAGATACAGGAAGTTGGCGAGCCCATAGAGAGCCCCATGCGAAACCTGACCGCCTTGCTCGGCCTGCTTTGCGCGGGCATCTCACTCTCCGCGCCGGCCATCGCCCAGGACTTTCCCGCCAAACCGATTAAACTCGTGGTGCCGTGGCCGGCGGGCGGGACGGTCGATGGCGTCGCCCGCGTGATGCAGAACCGGCTCGCACAGGGCTTCGGACAGCCCGTGGTGATCGACAACAAACCTGGCGCGGGCGGGTCGGTCGGTGCCATTGCCGTCGCGCAGTCACCCGCCGACGGTTACACCCTGCTGATGGTGTTCGATACACACGCGGTCAACCATCACCTCTATCGAAGCCAGGGGCTCGATCCGTTCAAGGCGTTCGAGCATATTTCGAGACTGGTGTTGTCCCCGCAGGCTCTGGTCGGGGCCAACAGGTTCGCCCCGGCGTCGGTTAGAGAACTCATCGCGCATGCCAAGGCAAAGCCTGACAGCGTCAATTACGGGTCGGTCGGCACGGGCAGCTCGAACCACCTGAACATGCTGACCTTCAACGCGCAGACGGGAACGCGGATGGTCCATGTCCCCTACAAGGGCGGCGCCCCGATGATGCAGGATCTTGTCGCCGGGCAGATCGACGTGATGTTCGTATCGGCACCGCAAGCCATCCCTCAAGTGGCTGCCGGCCGGATCAAATCGTTGGCGATCGGCAGCCAGAAGCGGATTGCGCAGCTTGCCGAGACGCCCGCCGTGGCCGAGACGTTGCCGGGCTTCGAAGCAGCGTCCTGGGTCGGACTCGTTGCCCCCAAGGACACATCGCAGTCCATTCTCGCCCGCGTGCACAAGGAGTTCGCCGCAGCACTTGCCGAGAAGGACGTTGCGGAAAAGCTCATGGGACAGGGGTTCGAGATCATTGCAAGCACGCCCATCGAGTTCCTCGATTTCGTGAAGTCGGAATCGGTTCGCCTGGGAAACGTCATCACGGACAACCAGATCAAGGTCGAGTGAGCGTGCGCCGTTGCGGCCAGCTACTCGTCGTCCCTGCTGAAACGGTGTAGCGTCTGCAAAACTTCGGGAGGCGCAGATGTGGATATGCAAGACCCTCGTTACGAGGATCGGAGCGCTCGCTCTTCTGGCCCCTTGTTTCACGTCAGCCTACGCCCAGACCTACCCTGCTAAGCCGATCCGATGGGTGGTGCCATATACGCCGGGAGGCCTTACCGACAACGTCACACGCATGGTGACGCAGAAGCTACAGGATGCGCTCGGTCAGCCAATCGCGATCGACAACCGGCCTGGGTCCAATTCGATCGTCGGCTCCGAGGCCGTCGCGAAGGCAGCCCCGGACGGCTACACCTTCCTGACGGTGATCGCCGCCTACGCCGCCAACGCAACGCTCTACCAGGGCAAGCTGCCCTACGACTCGCAGAAGAGCCTCGTGCCGGTATCGCTGGTCGGCGTCGCCCCTCTCATCATCACAGCCGGACCATCGTTCCCGCCTGAGACGGTAGGCGAACTCATCGCCTTCGCGAAGTCCAATCCGGGCAAGGTCAACTTCGGTTCTTCCGGCATCGGCTCGGCCGCGCACCTGACGTCGGAGTTGCTGGCCCAGACGACGGGCACGACGATGGTCCACGTCCCCTACAAGGGAACCGCCCCTTCCCTGCAGGGCCTGCTCGGCGGCGAGATCCAGTTCATGGTCGACGTTCCCTCCTCGATGATGCCGCAGGTCCGCGCTGGAAAGATCAGGGCGTTGGGGATGTTCGCCGCGCGCCGCCTCAGCTCTGCGCCCGAAGTGCCGACCATCCCGGAATCCGGCGGACCGGCAATCGAATCTGCGACGTGGGTGATGTTCCTGGCGCCGACGGGAACGCCAGGCGAGATCGTCCAACGGATCGCAACCGAAACACAGAAGATCGTCGCCAACCCCGACATGCGTGCCCGCTTCGAAGCCCAGGGGATCGAGGCGACCGCGGGAACACCGTCCGATGCCGCCAAATACCTAGAGGCGGAGATCGCGAAGTGGGCCAAGGTCATCACCACGGCGAACGTGAAGCCGGAGTAAGGCCGACATGCCGCGACTTGAGTTCTGGTACGATCTTGCCTCCAACTATTCGTATCTTTCGGCGATGCGGATCGACAGCATGGCCGCGCGCGCGGGCATCGACGTGGTGTGGCGACCGTTCCTGCTGGGACCGATCTTCAAAGCGCAAGGCTGGAACACCTCTCCATTCAACCTCTACCCCGCTAAGGGCCGCAACATGATCCGCGACATGCAGCGGACTGCGGCAGACCGGGGACTGCCATTCGTGATGCCAAAGACGTTCCCCGCGATGAGTCTTGCCGCCGTTCGCGTCGCGCACGCGGGGGAGGAACATGGCTGGGCACCGCGCTTTACGCGGGCGGCCTTCGCGGCGGAATTCGGCGAAGGAGCCGACATTGCCGACAAGGCGGTGCTGTCGCGAATCCTGACCGGCCTTGGCCTCGATGCCGACGCGGTTCTGACTGCGGCAGGATCAGACATGGTCAAGGACGGGCTCAGGGCCCGCACGGCAGAAGCGCAGGCCAAGGGCATCTACGGCGCGCCGAGCTTCGTCACAGAGTCGGGTGAACTGTTCTGGGGCGACGACCGGCTCGAGCAGGCAATCAACTGGGTCAGTCGATCGGCATAGTTCGCTGGCCTTCGCGCCCAACGCGCCCCGTGTTAGACAGCGGGCGAACACGACCGGCGCCACGACCGCCGGCGTCTCATGGGAGGAACGAAATGCACGCAAACCCTATGTCGCGCCGCCATATCCGCTCACGAGTCTCGCGCCGTCGCATGTTGGCATTGGCTAGCGCTGCCGTCGCTGCCGCTCCACTCGTGGTGCAGGCACCTGGCGCTTTCGCGGCCTACCCCGACAAACCCGTTCGGGTCATCGTCGCCAACTCGGCGGGTGGCCCCTCCGACATCATGGCGCGGACAGTCGCGCCGCTGTTGCAGGAAGCACTCGGGGCTTCGTTCGTCGTGGAAAACATCGGCGGCGGCGGCGGCAACATCGGCATGGGCCGCGTCGCCCGCTCCGATCCGGACGGCTACACGCTGCTACTGTCGACCAGCGGCTATGTCGTCAATCCCGGCCTCTACGCCACGCTGCCGTATGATCCGGTCAAGGATTTCGCGCCGATTGCCGAACTCGGCGTATCACCCAACGTGATCGCGGTGCTGCCTTCACTCGGCGCCAAGACCGTGAAGGAACTCGTCGCGCTTGCCGGCAAGGACCAGTCCAAGTTCAACATTGCGACGCCGCCAGTCGGCACCACGCCACAACTCGCGGCGGAATTGTTCAAGATCGGCAATAATCTCAAGGACGTCGCGGTGATCATTCACACCGGCGGCGGACAGGCATTGCAGGCCCTGCTTTCCAACTCGGTGCAGATCAACATCGGTGTTCTCGCGCCGGCACATCCTCAGATCAAGGCGGGCACCGTCGTCGGCCTCGCCGTGACCAGCGACACCCGCTGGCACGATCTTCCGGATATCCCGACGATGGTGGAACTTGGCTACAAGGACTTCGTATCGGAGACCTATACGGCGCTGCTGGCGCCCGCCAAGACTCCGCCCGAGATTGTCGCCACGCTCGAGAAGGCCACGCTGACCGCACTGAACAAGCCGGACATCAAGGCGAAACTTCTCGCCTCGGGTTTCATTGTCACCGCCAAGACCGGCAAGGGGCACATGGAGCGTATCGAGAAGGAAGTGCCGATGTTCAAGAAGATCATCCAGGACGCCGGCATCAAGCTGCCCAGCTCGAACTGAAGCTGGCCGCACACGGCGCATTTTACGAGGCCGATCGCATGAAGTGGGACTTCGACAGCGTCGGGCCGTCGCTCGGCCCAGCCGCTTTGGTTTTCGCGGGTCTGGTGTGCGCAGTGGGTGCCGCACCGGCGCGCGCCGACTATCCCGACAAACCCGTGCGTATCATCATTCCGAATTCCGCGGGTGGGCCTTCCGACATCATGGGCCGGGTCGTAGCACCGATCCTGCAAGAGGCGCTCGGCAACTCTTTCGTCGTCGAGAACGTGGGAGGAGGAGGCGGGAACATCGGCATGAGCCGCGTCGCGCGTGCCGAGCCGGACGGCTACACGCTGCTCCTCGCGACCACCACATTCATCATCAACCCCGGCCTGTTTCCGAATCCCAACTACGATCCGATCAAGGACTTTGCTTCGATCGCCGAGCTTGGTGCGTCGCCCAACATATTCGCCGTGCTGCCGACACTCGGCGTCAAGTCGGTCGAGGAGTTGGTGGCACTCGCTCGCCGCGACATGGCGAAGTTCAACATCGCCTCGCCGCCGATCGGATCGTCGTCGCATCTGGCGGTCGAGATGTTCAAGCAGCGCGCCGATCTGAAGCCCGCGGCTGTGGTGTTCCACACTGGCGGTGGCCAAGCACTGCAAGCGCTGCTCGCCAACACGGTCCAGGTCAACATCGGCGTGCTGGCGCCGATCCATCCACACATCAAGTCCGGAAACGTGGTGGGTCTGGCGGTTACCGGAACACAGCGCTGGCACGATCTGCCGGATATCCCGACGATGATCGAGCTTGGCTACAAGGACTTCGTGACCGAGAACCTCACTGCACTGGTTGCTCCCGTCAAAACACCGCCCGAGATCGTTGCACGTCTGGAAAAGGCGGTGCTGACAGGCCTCGGAAAGCCGGAGAACCGCGAACGGCTGGCGCAGGGCGGGTTTGCCGTGTCGGCCAAGACCGGCAAGGAATTCCATCAGCGGCTCGAGCGCGACGTGCCGATGTTCAAAAAGCTCATCCAGGATGCAGGGATCAAGATGCCGGGAGCGCAGTAGATCCAAGGCACTCGACCGAACGCATTCGGTCAAACTACACCGGCTCCCTCAGACCCAGCCGCTCGAGGCGCGGCAATACTTCCTGCACGAAGTAGGGCATTTGCTCGAGATAGTTGAGAAACGAAATCGACGTGCCGGATAGCCCTGCCGCACTCATTTCAGCCATTTCCTCGGCGATGTCGTCAGGCGTGCCAACGAGCACGCAATAGCCCGGAAAGGTCCCGGGATAGACCTGCCCCCTCTTGCGTGCGTTGAATTCTGGGTTCGTCTCGGGGCGCTCGGTCTTCCCCAGGTCGCCACTCGTCGTCGCCTTCTTCTGCTCGACGAGATAGTCCAGGGACCGGCGGTCGGCCATGTCTTCTGCATAGTAGCGGTAGAAGTCCTCTGCCTCCTGTCGGGTGGGACGGCATACGATGTGGCTCCCTGCGTAGACTTCGATATGACGGCCGTAGAGACCGGCGAAATCCTTGACGCTTTTTACGATCGCCGGCGCTCGCGCAGTGTTGGAAACCGACGTGAAAAGCACGTCCGCGGCTTGCGCAGCAAACTCCCTCCCACCGGGCGAGAACCCCGCGGACATAACCGGGGGGCGCGGCCGCTGCACGCTGACCGGGTTGGTTCGCACCGAGCGCAACTTGTAGAATTCCCCGTCCCAGTCGAACGGCGGTCCGCCCTCGAGCAGGCGGCTATAGATCTGGAACCACTCCAACCCCTGAACGTAGCGGCGGTCAGGATCGATCGTTACGCCGTGGATGTCGAATTCGTCCTGGTTCCAGCCGCAAACGATGTTGAGGCCGGCGCGCCCGTGAGTCACGTGATCGATGGTAGCGATCGCCTTGGCCACGAAGGCCGCCGTCACGAGCGGCACGTGGACGGTCGCGAAGATGCCGATCCGCTTCGTGGCAGCCCCGATCGCGGCCCCATGCGTCAATGTCTCGAACGAACGTCCCCACGTATCCGCGTCGCCGCCAAGACCTCGCCATTTCGCCACCGGCAGGATGAAGTCGACGCCGGCCTCGTCGGCCATGAGCGAGACCTTCATGATCTCGTCCCACTCGCACGCCCAGCGCTCCGGCGCCGTCGACAGCGATGTCCCCCCGTCGCAATTGGCGCAGAACAGCCCGAGCTTGAAACGGTTCGGACCGACAATCGGGTTCGGCACGCGTGTCATGGCCATTCTCATGTTGCCGCAGGAATCCGAGCAGTATGGGAAGCAATTCCCGCTGTATCAACCGGCGCGGCGGGCCTGAACAGGCGAGCGCGCCAGTTGATCCAAGCGCACCGATCAGTGGGCGCCAGAAGTTCATGGCAGAGGATCTCCCCCAGGCCGCCGACTTGACCCTCCTGAACCACGCAGGCTAGAGCAGCGCCAGATGCAAACGAATGGCGAGCCCTACGCGGGCCGGCCCGCATCACCACAATGGGAGGATCGAATGGACCGCCGCATATTCGTCGCCGGCACGGCCGCAGCCGGAGCCGTTCTAACCGCAGGCACCGCGTTTGCTCAGGATGCCTATCCCTCGCGCGCCATCACGCTGATCAATCCGTTCCCCCCAGGCGGGGCCGCCGATGTCGTCGGCCGTCCGCTCGCCGCCGTGCTCGAACCGATCCTCAAGCAACCGGTCGTCATCGATACCAAGCAGGGTGCCGCTGGAGCCGTCGGCGCGCAGGTCGCGGCGAGCGCCAAACCGGACGGCTACACGCTGCTGGTCCATATCGTATCGCTCTCGGGCTTTGCCGAGGTCGATCGCATCTACGGCCGGCCCGTCAAGTTCACCAATGACGATTTTATTCCGATTGCCCGGCTGATCGCCGATCCGATGGTGCTGCTCGTCAACGACCAGGTTCCCTACAAGACCCTGAAGGAACTGGTGGAAGCGGCCAAGGCCAAACCTGATTCGCTGCTTTTCTCTTCTTCCGGTCTCCACGGCGCGCTGCATCTGCCGATGGCACTCTTCAACAAGACTGCAGACATCAAGATGAAGCACCTGCCGACCAACGGCGGTGGACCCGCGCTGACCGCGCTGATCGGCAACAACGCACAGGTGCTCGTCTCGTCGTTCGCGGCGGCCAACGCTCAGATCAAGGCCGGCAAGGCTCGACCACTCGCCTCATTCGGCGCCAAGCGCGATCCGAGCCACCCCGATGTGCCGACGCTCAAGGAACTGGGCTACGACATCGAGTTCTATCTGTGGGTCGGCCTGTTTGCGCCCAAGGGTACGCCCACCGAGATCGTCGACAGACTGCGCGGTGAAGTGAAAAAAGCCGTCGTCACCGAAAAGTTCGAAAGCGCCATCAAGAACCTCGGCCAAGACGTCGCCTATCTCGATCAAGCCGACTTCAAGAAGTTCTGGGACGCCGATGCCAAGCGCGTCGAGGACGCCGTTCGCACTATCGGGAAGATCTGAGATCAAGGCCTCTGGTTGACGCCAGACAACTGCTCGAGACCCTCAATGATCGTGCGCCGGGAACACATTGCAGCGTGCGCCCTCATCGTGTTGGGCATCGTTGTGGTCGTCCTGGGCGACGACTTGCCGTTCGGCACGCCGGCGTCGCCAGGACCCGGCATGTTGCCGAAGCTCGTGGGCGGTGTGATGATGGCGCTTGCCGTCGGGCTGCTGCTCATGTCTGCCTCAAGTCCCCCGATCACGACACTCGAGTGGGATGATCTTCCGCATGCGCTGATCGTCGTCGTGGCGACAGCGGCGGCGGCAGCCGGCTATACGGTCCTCGGCTTTCCCATAACCATCGGGCTCTTGCTGTTCGGACTGATCTGGGGAGTCGAGCGGATGCCGCTGGCCACTTCACTCGCCATATCCGTCGGCATGACCGGCGCGACCTACCTGCTGCTCAAGTCCCTTCTGAAACAGCCGATGCCGCCGGGCATTTTGGGCTTCTAGCTAGACGGCGAAAGCGAGCACGGCTTATGGGCACGACTATCGACAGCCTGCTCCTGGGATTCTCGGTCGCATTCCAACCGGACGTCCTGCTCTACGCATTCCTCGGATGCCTCGTAGGAACGCTGGTCGGCGTGCTGCCGGGTGTTGGACCTCTCGCCGGCATTTCGATCCTGTTGCCGGTGACGTTCGGTCTCGACGCCACCAAGGCGATCATCATGCTGGCCGGCATCTACTACGGCTCGCAGTACGGTGGCTCCACCACTTCGATCCTGATGCGAATACCCGGCGAAGCTTCATCCGTGATGACGTGCCTCGACGGTTTTGCGATGGCGCGGAAGGGACGCGCGGGAGCCGCTCTCGCCATCGCCGCCGTCGGCTCGTTCGTCGCAGGCACGTTCGGGATCGTCATGCTGACCTTGCTGGCACCGCCACTCGCCGCGTTCGCGCTGCGTTTCGGCCCGCCCGAATACACCGCCCTGCTGGTGCTCGGCCTCGTGTTCCTGGCCTACATGTCATCGACATCCCTCATAAAGACCCTGTTGATGGCCTGCGTCGGGCTTCTGTTGGGTTGTGTCGGCATCGACGTGATGAGCGGCCAGTTCCGCTATGCGTTCGATCTCAAGGAACTGGCTGATGGAGTAGGCATCGTACCGGTTGCGGTCGGTCTGTTCGGACTAGGCGAGATCCTGTCCACCCCGTCGCGTAAAGTTCAAGGCGAAGTGATGCAGCCGAAGTTCTCCGAGCTGATGCCGACGCGGGAGGAATGGAGGCAATCGGCGATGCCGATCGCGCGCGGTTCAGTGCTCGGCTTTCTGGTCGGCATTGTGCCGGGCTCGGCGCACATCATCTCGAGTTTCATGTCGTACGCGATCGAACGACGTCTTTCGAAGAACCCAGAGGAGTTCGGACACGGCGCGGTTGCAGGCGTTGCGGGACCGGAGTCTGCAAACAACGCCGCTTCGACCGGCGCGTTCGTCCCGATGCTGTCGCTGGGCCTGCCGACTGGTCCGATTACCGCTGTACTGATGGCGGCATTGATGATCCACGGCGTCTCGCCAGGACCGCAGCTCGTCACCGAGCACCCCAAGGTGTTCTGGGGCTTCATCGCTTCGATGTACGTCGGCAATCTCATGCTGCTGCTGCTGAACCTGCCGCTGGTCGGCTTGTTCGTCAGCGTGCTGCGGATCCGTTACGCCTACCTCTATCCGATCATCATCATGTTCTGCATCATCGGCGTTTATGAAGTGAACCACTCGCTCATCGACGTCTGGATCATGCTCATCATGGGTGTCGTCGGCTATTTCCTGCGCAAGTTCGATTTCGATCCAGCCCCGCTGGTTCTGGGGCTCGTGATCGCGCCGATTTTCGAATTGAGCTTGCGGCAGTCGCTGGTCATGTCGGGCGGCGACTATATGATTTTCGCTCAACGCCCCTTCTCGGCTGTTCTGTTCGCGATCTCTGCGCTGCTGCTGGCGATGTCCATGTGGTCGGCCTTCAGCAAGCGTAAGGACTGGCGCGTAAAGCTGTCAGAGGCGGAAGCAGGAACCGAAGCGCCGTCTCAGAAATGAGAACGCCGCACCCGGTCTAGTGTTGCGTCGCGCCTCAATTGACCGATGGGTGCTGCAAGGATGGTGTCAACTAAGGCGCGAAGAACGCCACTAAGCACATGATTTACCTAGTAGCCCTTGTGTCGCGCCAAAATCGAACCCGGTCGTGGCCACGATACGATTTTGGCGCGACGGGCCACTAGTCCAGTTGCGGCGCATTTCGATGCAAGTTCCGTCTCAGGCCCGAGCACGAACGCGGCGACCCGCGAGCGAGACGAAGCGGTATCCGATGTCGACGTGGATATGGTTCATGCCGGGATAGGTCATCGTACCGCCCGCTGAGTGATTGGCCATCAGCCACCGGACGATTTCCGCTTTCTTGCCACGGGGTGCGTGAAAGTCGACGGCTTGGCCACTGGCATGCTTGGAGACCTTACCCGTGCCACGGATGCGGGCGCCGGGGCGGCAGGTCGACACGATTTGGACCGTGCCGAAGCGCGCCTCGATCCGGTTCAGCAGAGCCCGTGTGGAGCCGGTCAGGCAGCTTCGGCTGGTAGAAGCACCACCGCCGCTATAGCTAACGCGTGCCTCGGCATCGCCAGTGGCGAATGCGACAACACAGAATGCGCTTACGAGCGCGAGACATAGTCTCGTGATCATTACAGTCACTCCTGGTTTAAAGGCCCGTTGGCACGGTGGGATGGGTAGTTGTGCCGGATCGACGGGCGCGTCGCTGCGGTTTTGCAGCGGGTTCGACTGCCAGAGCGGCAGGCCGGAGCGTCGGGGGCAGCAGTCGCGTGCCGCGGATCGCTCGGGTTTGGGAGTTAACCTTCTTGGCGCTGGGCGGAAAGGCGCACTACTGTTTATTGGTTAACGCGGGTGATACCGATCTGCACCACTCACGGGGTCGAGAAGGGTCATCGCAGCGTGATTGTCCGCTGAAGTAAACGCTGCCGCGATAATGTCGGAATTGGTCCGGATAGCGCTGCTCAGCGCAACCGAACCTTGGAAGCCCCCACGACGTGACAGTCGCGACGCCTCATACGCGCCTTTACCTTCAGCTTGCCGCCGGCGAGGGTGCCGAAACACGCCTGCGGTCGGCGCTTGCGGCTGCGCCCATCGATGCCGTTATGATCGTCCCCCCGGCAGCGAGCCACCGTGACCCAGCAACCCTGCGGACGCTGGTGGCCTTGGCCCAAGACCATAACGCCGCGGCCCTGATCGAGGGCGACCCTGCCCTGGCGAAAGTCGCCCGCGCCGATGGCGTTCACTTGCCGTGGAGCGATATGCTCGAAGACACCTATGACGCGGCACGCAAGGTGCTCGGACCCCGCGAGATCGTCGGCTCGGAAGCCTCTGCGTCCCGCCATGTGGCCATGACGCTAGCGGAAGCCGGCGCTGACTACATTGCATTCGCTCGTGCAATGCCGCTGGCTGAGGGCGACGACGCGCCTTCCGGACAGGAAGCTTTGGTCGAGTGGTGGGCCGAGGTATTCGAAGTGCCCTGTGTCGCACTCGATGTCCGCACCGTCGAGGAGGCTGCTGCCCTGGCCAGAGCCGGAGCCGACTTCGTCGGCATCATGGCCGAGGCGGGGCTCTCGCCCGACGCGATGTCGGCACGCGTTCGCGCCATTGCAGCAGCGTTGCGGGTCACCTCTGCCGAACCTGATAGCCCTCCGTCGCGGAGGGAGCGATGACATCACCGCGCAGCGTTGGATCGATCGGGTTGCTCACCACGCTCTGTCTGATCGGTGCGTGGAGCGTCGCGGCTCACGCGCAGACAAGTTCCTGGACATCGCGCACGGAAGGCGGGGCTGCCGCCGCGCCGTCACCGCCCCCTCCCGGCATCGTCCTGATGCCCCGGCCGCCCGGCTCCCAAGCGCGACAGCTCAACGCCAATCCGGATGCGTCGACGAAGCAAGCCCCGATCACAGGCCGTTCCGAGCCCAAAGGCAGCGTGCTGAAGCCAGGCTCCGGAGGTCCGGTGCAGGCTCGCACCGCCGCCACATCGGGCGGCACAGATCCTGCCTACGTCGCGTTCGACCATGCGCACTTCATGACCGCACTCAAGCTGGCTGAGCAGGCTGCCGCGAAGGGCGAGCCCGAAGCGCACACGCTCATCGCGCGTATCCATGGCGAAGGCCACGGCGTGCCGAAAAACCCTGTGCTCGCCACGAAATGGTACCAACGCGCCGCCGAACTCGGCGACCCCGAAGGCGCATTCGCGCTCGGGCTTATGTATGTCGAAGGGCGGGGCGTCTCGAAGGACTACAACACCGCGTCGGGCTACTTCGAGAAGGCCGCGATGAAGGGTCATGTCTGGGCCAATTACAATCTCGGCCTGATGTTCCTGTCGGGCCGCGGCAAGCCAGAAAACCCCATTCGCGGAGCCCAGCATCTAGCCTATGCGGCGGAGAAGGGCATTCCCGCCGCGCAGTACGATCTGGCGACGCTGTTCGTGAACGGACACGGCGTGCCGGCCGACGGCTATTTGGCCTCGCGCTGGCTACGTCGTGCAGCCGACCTCGGCATGCCCGAAGCGCAGTTCGATTATGCGATCCTGCTGTTGAAAGGCAGCGGCCTCAACGAGGATCGCCATGACGCCATGCGTTTTCTGCGCAATGCCGCCGAACAAGGCCTTTCTGCTGCTCAGAACCGGTTGGCCCATGCACTCATCGAAGGGCTCGGCGGCAACAAGGACCCGCGTGAAGCAGCGAAGTGGCGGATATTGGCGCGCGACCAGGGACTGCCCGACGATGTCCTCGACGGCCACTTGAAGCGCATGTCGTCAGCCGAGCGCACAGCGGCCGAAGCGGCAGCAGCCGATTGGCGGGAACGCGCGTCGATCGGTGCTTCGCAGAACTGATCTCAGGGCGAGTACGGCGAGTTGCCGCTATCTTGGACCCATCCGGTCGAGCGCGCCCTGCAGTATGATCGTGGCCGCAAGCTTGTCGATGACCTCAGCCCGGCGTTTGCGGCTGGCATCCGCCTCGATCAGCATGCGTTCGGCTGCAGCCGTCGTCAGGCGTTCGTCCCACATCAAGATGGGCAGATCCACGGCTTGATTGACGTTGCGGGAAAACGCCCGTGTCGCCTGGCAACGGGGCCCTTCAGTGCCATCCAGACTGATCGGGAAGCCGAGCACCAGCCCCTTGATGTCGTGCGCGGCGATGATCTCCTGCAGACGAACGAGATCGGCCTTGAATTTCGTCCGGCGGATGGTCTCCAATGGCGAAGCAATCATCCGCGTAACGTCCGACAGAGCGATTCCGATCGTCTTCGTGCCGAGATCCAATCCGATCAACCGGGCCTGCCCCGCATAAAGCCGGCTGAACGTCTCGATATCGAAATGCGTCTCGCCCACCGGGCCACCTCGGGTTGTTCCCACTCGCATCCCCTAACATGGAACAACGCCTGCCCGCCTCGGATTTCGCTCCTTAACCAAACCCATCAACGGTGACACGCCGAGGCCCAATGCCCGCGCTTCCCGCTTGGTTCACTGCGGAGCTTCCCTTAAGTTGCCGCCGGAACTGGAGGCCGTCCGAGGGGCTCCGGACCGTTCTGTCGATAGGAGCCGCGATGACCGAGACGAACCCCGCCAGCCGGACAGCGCGGGACATGGCGCCTGCCACCGGCCATAGGGGCCCCAGCAATCTCATGCTCGTCGGCGCCTTCACCCTGACGACGTTTCTGTCCGCACTGCTGCTGTTCTCGATCCAGCCGATGTTTGCCAAGATGGTCCTGCCGATCCTTGGTGGCGCCCCATCGGTTTGGGCCGTCGCGCTCTGCTTCTTCCAAGGCGCCTTGCTGGCCGGCTATTGTTATGCCCACGCGCTCAATCGATATGCCCCCTGGAAGTATTCCGGTCTAATCCATCTGGGCCTGTTCGCGCTCGCCGTGCTTGCCTTGCCGATCGGCCTGCCGGTGGGCTGGCGTGAACCACCTCCGGGCGATCCTTATCTCTGGCAGATGGGCCTGTTCGCGGTTGCCGTCGGCATTCCGTTCGTCGCCGTGTCCGCCAACGCGCCGCTCCTACAAGCGTGGTTCGCGCGCACGGGGCACCCCAATGGCAGCGACCCCTATTTCCTCTATGGCGCAAGCAATCTCGGCAGCTTCTTCGCGCTGCTCGCTTATCCGCTGTTGCTCGAGCCGCAGTTCGGATTGACCGCGCTTTCGCGCCAGTGGACCATCGGCTTCCTGCTTCTCGGCTTTGCAATTGCCGTCTGCTTCTGGCTGCTTCGATTGGCTGCCGATCAGCAGACGAGCACCTCGAAGCTCGAGGCGACCGCCGCCACGCCTTCTGAACCGCCACCCACGTGGGCAGCACGGCTGGGTTGGATCGGGCTCGCACTCGTTCCTTCGGCATTGCTGACCGCCTATACGACCCACATCGCAACCGACGTGGCGTCGGCACCGCTGATCTGGGTCGGGCCGTTGTCGCTCTACCTGCTGACTTTCGTTTTGGTCTTCAGAGACCGTCCGATCGTCTACTTGCCCTGTCTGCTCGCCGCCGCTGCTGCCGGCTACGCACTCCTGCCCGGCGTCCTGTTTGCGCTCCCCGTCTTCAATATGCTGTCGATGCCGGGGTGGTTCCCAATGGCAAGCGCCATCGCGGCCGCTGTTCTGTTCACCTGGGCCTACAGTCAGCGCTGGTTGACGCCGTCTCAATGGCTTCTGGCGTTCCATCTCGGCGCATTGCTCGTCGCGTTGCTGCAGCTCTCGCAGACACGGCACGACAATCTGTTCATTTCCTCGGCGACAGGCGTCGCGGCTTTCTTCCTATCGGCGCTCGTTGCGCATCGCACGCTGTATGAGGCCCGTCCTCACGCCCAGCATCTCACCGAGTTCTATCTTTGGATGTCGCTGGGCGGCGTGCTCGGCGGTTTGTTTGCAGCCCTCATTGCGCCGCAACTGTTTCAAGAAGTGCTCGAGTATCCAATCCTGCTGGCATTGACGATGGCTTGCCGGCCGGGCGCATTGCGCATCTCGATGAAGGACCGCGACGAACTTTTATGGCTTTGGCTGATCGCTGCGGCCGGCGCGCTGGCGGTGTGGTGGTCCAAGCTTATGGACCTCGAAGACAAGCTCTATGCTTGGTCGGTCGCTGTCAGCGAGAACCTGACGTTCCTCGACATCGGAAAATGGCTCTCGCAGCCGCTGCGGCAGTTGTACCTGTACGGCATGGCGGCGGTGATCTCGCTCGTGTTCGCGGGTCTCGTCCTGTATTGGCGACGGCTGCCGGTGCGCCAGCTTCTGGCAACACTCGTGATGTGCCTCGCCGTCATCACACTGCCCTCGGCCGTGAAGCGCAGCTACGGCTCCAACGCGATGGCCGAGCGGAGCTATTTCGGGGTCTACCGGGTGTCGCTCTCACACGACCGCCAGTTCCAGGTGCTGACGCACGGCACGACACTGCATGGCGCCCAGCGCATCATGGACAGTACCGGCGCGATCGTGAACGACACCACGCCAGGGACCTATTACCATCCTGCAAGCCCGATGGCGAAAACGGTGGATCTGGTGCGCGAGCGCCTGGATGCTGCAGGCCGCAAGGGACGCTACGGCGTCGTCGGACTCGGCACCGGTTCGCTATCCTGCTACGCGAAAGAGAACGAGCAGTGGCGTTTCTTCGAGATCGATCCCGTCATGGTCGGCATCGCATCGGACCCGCTGCGGTTCTCGTTCGTCAGCAATTGCCAGCCCAAACTCGACCTGGTGCTGGGTGACGCCCGCCTCACAATTGCAAGGGAACCCGACCACTCCTACGACTTGATCATCGTCGACGCATTTTCTTCCGACGCCATTCCCGTACACCTTTTGACCGCCGACGCGATCAAGCTCTACGCTTCGAAGCTGAAGCCCGACGGCGCGATGCTGTTGCACATTTCCAACCGCTATCTCGATCTCGAAAGCGTGCTGGCGGCCACGGCAAACCTCGTGCCCGACCTCGACGGCGTGTTGCTGATCGACACTGAGGCCGACGGCAGCTACGCGTCGACCCAGTCAACGGCAGGCGTCTTGTCTTTTGACAAGGAGGTGCTGGAGCCTTTCCGCAAACTCGATATGTCTAGGGAGTTCGAGGAAACGGCGATGCGCGGCTGGACAGATGACTATTCCGACATCCTCGCGCCGTTCATGTCGCGGTGGAGGGGTAAACGATAGCAGGGGCCCGCGTCGCCCAGCGCGGCCCTCCCCACATCTCGGCCATCGAATCTTGGCTTCGAGGCCGATGCCCGGCCAGAGCGCCTGCCCTTGCGTCGCGATGTCGATTCACATCCCCATGGTTTATGAGTGGTCAATATTCTTCTGTTATTTTTATGGAGTTATAATGGGTTGGTAGGAGTTGAGTAATGAATGCGTCCGGCTCTGCGGTACCACATCGGCACGCCGCTTTGCATCTGATCGGCGATCGCGCCGTACTGGCGACCTATGCCGGAACCTTGCTGTTGTCCGCGCTCCTCCTGTTCTCGGTCCAGCCGATTTTCGCCAAGATGGTCCTGCCCAAGCTGGGCGGCTCGCCCTCCGTTTGGGCGATTTCGATGTGCTTTTTCCAAGGCATGCTCTTACTGGGCTACTGCTACGCCCACGCCATGAACCGATGGTTGCCGTCGTCGTGGGCACCAGTGGCCCACATACTCCTGCTGGCGACCGCCTACCTGGCGCTGCCCTTCGGTCTCCCCGTCGACGCGGAACCACCGGCCGGCGACGCCTATCTTTGGCTCATCGGATTGCTCACGTTGGGTGTGGGCTTACCGTTCTTTGCCGTCTCGGCTAGCGCACCCCTGCTGCAGGCGTGGTTCTCGCGCACCGGGCACCCGCACGCCGCCGATCCCTATTTCCTCTATGGTGCGTCCAACCTCGGCTCGCTCACCGCATTGCTGGCCTACCCCGTGGTGATCGAGCCATTTCTCGGCTTGTCGATGCAGGCACGCTTGTGGACCGTCGGCTTCCTGCTCCTTGCCGCGCTGATCGCGGCGTCGGGTTCCATCATGATAGCGACGAGCAAGCCTCGTGGAGAGGCGGGCAACCCCCACGCCGGTTCTGCCGATGCCGCGCCCTTAACGTGGAACGATCGGCTCAGTTGGGCCGGTCTGGCGGCTGTACCGTCGGGCCTTCTCGTAGCCTATACCAGCTATGTGACGACCGACGTCGCATCCGCTCCGTTCATCTGGGTCCTTCCGCTCGCTGTCTTCCTGGCCACGTTCATCCTCGTGTTCCGCGAACGCTCTGCGCTATCTCCCGAAAGCATGGCGCAATTGCAGCCCTTTGCCATTGCGGTCACCTTCATCGGCCTTGCGATTTTCGGGAGCAACGGGTGGCTCGCCGCAATGTTGGGTGGTTTCGCCGCCTTTTTTCTGACGACGATGATCGCACATCGAACTCTGTATGAAGGGCGCCCCCACCCCACGCAGCTCACCGAGTTCTATTTGTGGATGTCTCTCGGCGGTGTTCTCGGCGGTGTCTTCGCCGCCATTCTCGCCCCGCAGATATTCAACTCGGTAGCCGAGCTGCCGTTGCTGCTGACGCTGGGATTGCTTTGCCGGCCGGGTATCCGCGAGGCGCTCGCCGACACTAACGTCCGGCAGCAAACATTCCGCACGCTTGGCATATGCCTTGCCGCCATCATGCTGTCAGCGCTCGTGATCTGGCATGGTATTCCCGCGCTGCGCAGTATCAGCTCCGTCGGCCTGATCGTAATCCTTGGCTTTGCCGCAAAAATGATCGTGTCGAGTGGGCGGCCGCTGGAGCAATCGAAGCACGGCATATGCGCGTGTATGGCATTGCTCGCACTCCCCACAGCCATGAACATGGGGGAGGCCGAGCGCAGCTTCTTTGGCGTGCACCGCATTGTGCACGAAACGGT
>CANJPN010000005.1 GCA_947475855.1 Bradyrhizobiaceae bacterium | reverse complement strand
TATAGAGGCGCACCATCGGGATCGACCTCGCCGCCAACCCCGGCTGCCGCGATCTCCGAGCGGGTGGCAAAGCACGGATAGAGCAAGCCCATGGCGTCGAGCTTGGCAGCCGCCGCCTGGTAGTCCGGGAAATGCTCGGATTGGTACCGTACAGGCTGCTCCCAAGAGAGACCGAGCCACGCCAAATCCTCGAGCGCTGCCGCTGCCAGATGCCGTGGACATCGTACCGTGTCGATATCCTCGATCCGAATGAGGAACCGTCCGCCTGTCCTTTTTGCGAGCGCGGCGTTCTCAAGCGCCGACAGCGCATGCCCCAGATGCAGCGCGCCGTTCGGGCTCGGCGCGAAACGGAACACAGGCCGCCCACCTGCCGGGCCGTCAGCTTCGTCCACACCGGCCATCCTCGCCCCGTCCCGCCCTGTAGCTGCGGTGCACGGATTCGACGATGCGGTCGTAGATGTTTCGTTCCGCCGCCGGATAGGTGAGCTGCCAGCCGTAGATATAGCGTCCGTCGCAGGCGAACACGATGCGCTCGTAGAACATCATGTCGTTCAAGCGCCCCGACAAGACGAACCAGTTGTCGCGCATCGGCGCATAATCCAGCACCGCGCCCTTGTAGAGATCATTGAGCAGAAAACGCCGGTAGGTCTGCAGGCTGTCGCCAGATGAATTCTCGGCAGCGACGGCCAGAAGCCGCGCACGCCCGTCTCGGCTCTCCCATAGTCCGCCGGCGTCGGCATTTCGGATCGAGGACTGAACGAAGATGTCGTTGGGAACGGCTAACGAGAAGCCGTACTTCACGTTGAGGTACATAGCAGCCTGCCGGGCAGGCTCGGCGCCGAGCGGCAGGCTCGCGGCAATCGCAACGAGCACGGACATGATGGCAGCAGCTTGCAGGTGCGGGGCGAGCGGGCGCATGGTCAAACCTCTTTTTCGGTGCGAGGCTGCGGTATGGGCAATTTAGATCGCCCGAGCCGCAGCCGGTAGTGTCTTCAGAGATGCGTGTATCGAGCGATGCGGCTTGCAGTTGATCTAAGGGTGATCGGCAGAAGTTTCGGGTGTTGCACTCCGCATGCTACGAAAGAAGACCACTTCGGGTTTCATCGAGAGCGTCCAAGACGTCGAAGCGGGCGTCAAAGTGCTGCGCCGTGCATGCCCCCTCATGCGACGCGCCCACGACGTCGCCGGCGATCCCCCCTTACGACGGCGACCAGCGGGGTTCGAAGGCCTCGCGCGCGTCATCGTCGGCCAGCAGTTGTCGATTGCCAGCGCCGCAGCTATCTGGGGCAGGCTGGCTGAACGGCTTGCGCCCCTCACAGCCGATGCCGTGCTCGCCACGCCTGAGGAAGTCTTGCGTTCCGCAGGGCTCTCAGCCGCTAAGATCCGCACACTGCTCGCGCTATCGCAGGCAGCCGCCACCGGTGCCCTTGATTTCGCTGACCTGAGCCTTACCGACGAAGCAGCAGTGCACCAGGCTCTTTGCGCCGTGAAGGGCATCGGCCCTTGGACCGCCGACATCTACATCATGTTCTGCATCGGCCGGGCGGATGCCTTCGCGCCGGGCGATCTGGCTTTGCAGGTCGCTGCAAGTCACGTTGCTGGTCTCGATACTCGCTTGAGTGCAGCCGAATTACTTGCGATGGCGGAACGCTGGCGACCATGGAGAGGAGTGGCCGCGCGACTGTTGTGGGCCTATTATCCCCACATGAAGCGGACAGCGTCGCAAGGCGAGCCGATCTGACCTGCCAGGCCTCTGACCCGCCAGGCCTCTGACCCTACAGGACAATGACAGGATTGCATGATGGCGACCATTCTGGACGGACCACGGCGCAGCGCACTGAGCGGCAAGGCCGACAGTCTTGTGGTTTTCCTGCACGGCCACTTTGCGAACGGCGATGACCTGATAGCCCTTGCCGACCTGATGGGTGAGAGTTTGCCCGACACGGCGTTTGTTGCCCCCAACGCGGTCGAGCAGATGGATTATGCTGGTCCCCCGGCATATCGCTGGTTCGAGTTGAACCGTCGTGATCCCCAGGAGTACATCGCTGGCGCGCGCGCAGCGGCGCCCGCACTCGACAGTTTCCTCGACGCAGAATTGCAGCGGCTCGGACTGCCGCCTGATCGCCTCGCGCTGGTCGGCTTCAGCCAGGGTACGATGATGGCGCTGCATGTAGGCCTGCGCCGCCGGTCTGCGCCGGCTGCCATTGTGGGTTTGTCAGGCGTCATCGCGGGCGCGGACGAGCTTCGCAATGAGATCGCGTGCCGGCCGCCGGTGCTGCTGATCCACGGTTCCCACGACGAAGTGATACCGGTTGGCGCGCTCTACTTGACGCGCGAGGCGGTTTCGGCGGCTGGGGTGCCGGTCGACTGCCATGTCTGCGAAGGCCTGGGCCACGGAATCGATGACGAGGCCGTGGAGCGGACAGAAGCCTTTCTCGCGCGCCAGTTGAAGAGCCGGGGCAAAGTTTAAGGGCAGCCCTGGCGTGGGGAGGCAGATGTGCGGATTCCCGCATCGCGATAACGTCATGGACGCGGCAGCAAGTGACCTACGACGAGTACAACGCATTCTGCGGCGCACTGCCGGCGACCACGCACGTCGTGCAGTGGGGTGGCGCGCACGTGTGGAAGGTCGGTGGCAAGGTCTTCGCCATCGCAGGATGGGAGAGCGACGCCCCCGCCTTTACCTTCAAGACGAGCGACATCGCCTTCGAGATGCTATCGGCCGAGCCGGGGTTACGCCCCGCACCATATCTCGCATCGCGTGGGCTGAAATGGATCCAGCACTACGCTAAGCCCGGCCTTTCCGATGGCGACCTGAAAGCCTATCTCCGCGAGTCCCATCGTATCGTCGCGCTGGGACTATCAAAGCGCGCGCGCGGCTTGCTCGGTCTCGATAGCGCCTGACGACAAATGCGGGCTGGCCCGTGGACGCCCCTGGAACGCCCTGCTAGGTAAGAGCCGCAGTATTCCCGCCCGCCACCGCCTGCTGGGGCCGCTGATGGGCTTTTCACGAGTGCTAAACCTGAACGAGGGACGAGACCGCCATGGGTGAATTCGCGATTGGCCAGGGTGTGAAGCGTACCGAGGATCCCCGTCTGTTGCGCGGCGGCGGTCGTTATGTCGACGATATGACCCTGCCCAACACGGCCTATGGCGTGGTGCTGCGTTCCGAGCACGCGCACGCGCGCATCAAGTCGATCGATACTTCGGCTGCGAAGAAGGCGCCCGGGGTGATCGCCGTGCTTACCGACGCGGACTGGCGCGCGCAAGGCTGGGCCGATCTGCCAGGCCCGGAAATGGCGCTTAAGCGTCGCGACGGGTCGCCGATGGCCAAGACGGGATATCCCGCGATGGCCCGTGGCGTCGTGCGCTGGGTCGGCGATCCCGTGGCGTTCGTGGTTGCAGAAACGGCAGGCGAGGCCGCCGATGCGCTGGAGCTGATCGAGGTCGACTACGAGCCGCTGCCGGCAGTGACGGGCACTGAAGCCGCAATCGCTCCGGGCGCACCGCAAGTGTGGCCTGAGGCCGCCAACAACATCTTGTACGTCTGGCAGGGCGGCGACAAAGCTGCCGCGGACGCAGCCTTCGCCAAGGCCGACCGCACGATCAAGTACAAAGCAGTCATCAACCGCGTCACTGCCGCAACGATGGAACCGCGCGCCTCGCTCGCGCACTTCGACGTCGCAGCCGACCGTTACACCGTCTACACGACGCTCCAGCGCGCCTTCGTCTACCGGGCCCAGATCGCGGATATGATCAAGGTACCCGAGAGCATGATCCGTGTCGTTGCTACCGACATCGGTGGCTCGTTCGGCATGAAGTCGGCGCTGTTCAACGAGACCGCGCTGACGATTCTCGCCACAAAAGTGACTGGCCGACCCGTAAAGTGGACGGCGACGCGATCGGAATCCTTCCTCGGCGACGCAATGGCGCGGGACCACGTCTATGAACTCGAACTCGCCGTTGCCAAGGACGGCAAGTTCTTGGGGCTTCGCGGCAAGAGCACCGTCAACGTCGGCGCCTACGTGCAGACCGGTGGCGAGACCTCCGCCATCGGCAACATCGGCACGCTGGCCGGCGTCTACGTCTTCCCAGCTATCCACATCGACGTGACCACGGTGTTCTCCCACACCAACCCGATGCGCCCTTACCGGGGCAATGGCCGTGGTGAAGCCGCCTACGCCATCGAGCGCTTGGTCGACGTTGCCGCCGACGAGCTGAAGATGGATCCCGCCGACCTGCGCCGGATCAACATGATCCCGCCGGACAAGATTCCTTATAAGACCGGACTTGTCTTCACCTATGACAGCGGCGACTTTGCCACTGCGATGGATACCTGCCTGAAGATGGCTGAGTATGCCGGTTTCGAGAGCCGCCGCGCCGAAGCCAAGAAGCGCGGAAAGCTAGCAGGTATCGGCATTTCCTTCTCGATCGAGCGCTCGGCAGCAGCCGGTGTCGAGGGCGCGGAAGTCCGCTTCGACCGCTCCGGCACAGTCACGCTGCTCACCGGTGCGATCAACCAGGGCCAGGGCCACGCCACCACTTTCACGCAAGTGTTGTGTGACCGGCTCGGCGTCGATCCCAAGGATGTGCACTACATCTCCGGCGACACCGACATGGTCAACTACGGTGAAGGCACGGGGGGATCGCGCTCGGCCGCCCTCGCCGGCTCTGCCGTGCATCTGGCATCAGCCAAGATCATCGACAAGGCCAAGAAAATCGCCGCCCACATGCTCGAGGTCGACGATGTCGAGCTCGAGGAAGGCGTGTTCAAGAGCCGCAAGACCAACCGCACCATGACCATCAAGGAAGTCGCAAAGGCAGCGTCTAATCCCGCGAAGCTGCCCAAGGATATGGAACCGGGCCTCTACGCCAGCGCCGTCTACAACAACCCGAAGGAGAACTTCCCCAACGGGTGCCACGTTTGCGAACTGGAAATCGATGAGGAGCTGGGCAGTGTCGAGGTCACCCGCTACACGGTGGTCGACGATGTCGGCACGGTGCTGAACCCGCTCCTTCTGAAAGGCCAGATCAAGGGCGGCGTCGCTCAAGGCCTCGGCCAGATCCTACTCGAGGACATCAAGTTCGATCCGGAGAGCGGCCAATTGCTCACGGGCTCGTTTATGGACTACGCGATGCCCCGCGCGCACCACTTCCCCCATATGGAGATCAAGAGCCAGCCCACGCCGACAAAAACTAATCCGCTGGGCGTCAAGGGTGCGGGCGAGGCGGGTTGCGTCGGTGCGATGCCGGCAGTCGGCAACGCCGTAGTCGATGCGCTTTCATCTCTGGGCGTACGCGATGTGCCGATGCCCGCCACCGCAGAGCGTATCTGGCAGATCCTGAAGTCGGCCCGGAAATCCTAGGCGCGAAATCTGACCCCTGAACCGCAAGATGCAGTTGCCGGGAGACTGAACTCCTGGGCAGAATAGCGAGCGGGCCGGCATCGGCCCGCTCGAACCATTTGGGGTGGAGTACTCATGCTCGGCCGAAATCTCGTTTCATTCGATCGCCGCCAACTCCTGAGCGGAGCGGCAACACTGGCTGCAGGCGGCCTCATCGGGGGCTCGGCGGCTATCGCCAAGGCGCCGATGCTGGGTACCCTGGCTCCCGCGTTCTACCGATTCAAGCTCGGCACCATGGAAGCGACCGTCATCTCGGACGGCCCGCTCAATTTCCCCGATGCGGGGAAGATCTTCCTGCGCGCGCCCGACGCTGACATCCGTAAGCTCTTGGCTGACGAGTTGTTGCCGACCGACGCGGTCCGTATGGAACAGAACATCCTCGTGCTCAACACCGGCGATAAGCTCGTCATGTTCGACACGGGCCTCTACTCGATGAAGCCCAATCCCAGTTTGCCGTCCGGGCGCATCCTCAAGAGTCTCGGCGAAGCCGGCATCAAGCCTGAGGACATCGACGCGATCGTGCTGACCCATCCGCACATCGATCATGCAGGCGGCATCATGAGCGAGGATGGCAAGACCCGGCTGTTCCCGAATGCGCAGATCTACACGACCGAGGCCGATTTCAATTTCTGGCAGAACGAAAAACTGATCGGCACGCCAGCTGAAAGCTCGCGCAATACGGTGTTGAAGAACATCGTGCCGAACAAGGACCGCCTTGTAATGGTCAAGGACGGCCAGGAGATCATTCCGGGCATCCAGGCGATCGCTTCCAATGGGCATACGGTCGGGCACACTTCGTACATGATCAGCTCCGGCGGCAAGTCGCTTTGCTTCACGGGTGACATCGCGCACCACTCGATTCTGCTGCGCCGCCCGAAGATGGCGATCACATTCGATACGGATGGCGACATGGCATCGGCGTCGCGCATTCGCATGTGCGATATGCTGTCGTCCCAGAAAATTCCCGCCTTGATCTTCCATCTGCCGTGGCCGGGGATCGGCAACATCGTCAAGGATGGCGAAGGCTTCCGGTTCGTTCCGGTGCCCCTGCACCCCGTTTGATGGCAACACCCGGAAGTCCCACATGATGGCCGGCCGGCGGCGATCATGTGGGGAAATTGACAGAGCTCGGAACAAGCGATCCGAATCAAAAGCGGAGTAAACAAATGGCCAGGGATTTCGAGGACCATTGCTGGAAGGATGTGATCCCCAAGGCGATGCTGGACATCTATTCCCACTACAAGCGCGAGATTTACGTGGGGCCGCGTCCTGCGCTGCTGGCGATCGATCTGTACGAACTCGTGTACGAAGGCGGCGCCAAACCGGTGGAGGAGGTGACGAAGCAGTTCCCGTCAGCCTGCGGCATTCATGGCTACAACGCGATCCCCCCGACGCAACAAGTCTTCGCCGCCGCCCGCAAGGCAGGTCTGCCGGTAATTTACACGACTTCGGATTCACGCCCGGATTCCAAGCCTGGTCGCGTCAGTGCCACGAACCGCCGGAACGTGCCCCAGGATGCGTCGGCCTACGAGATCAAGTCGGAGTTCAAGCCCCAGCCCGGCGACACCGTCATCACCAAGCAGCGAGCGAGCGCATTCTTCGGCACGCCTCTGATCGCACATTTGACGATGCTCGGCGTGCAATCGGTCATCATTGTCGGCGACAGCACGTCGGGCTGCGTCCGGGCGAGCGCCGTCGATGCATACAGCCACGGCTTCCACGTCGTTCTCGTGGAGGAATGCTGCTTCGACCGCTGCGAGCTGTCCCACAAGGTCAACCTGTTCGATATGCATCACAAGTACTGTGACGTGATGCACGTCGACGAGGTCCTGGCGGATCTCGCTAAGCGCGTCGATGCACGTGCTGCCGCCGAATAGGGGGGCATCGCTCGTTCGGTTGACTTCGATCTCGTGCAAAAGGCGCGCAATAATCCCCCGGGAGCCACTGCCAGCGGAGGACGGGATGCGGAAAAAAAAGAATTCATGGCGCGGGATTGCCATGTTCGCTCTTCTGCTCGCCGTTCCGATCACGCTAGGCCTCGCCTTGATGCGCCCGGCTGCAGCGGTGAAGCTCCACTTCGCACAAACCGGCGGCGGCCCTCTCGCCGTCGATGTCGAGCTCGTCCTTGCAGTCGACATCTCCTTGTCGATGGACCCCGAGGAGCAGCGCCTACAACGTGACGGCTACATTGCGGCTCTGCGCGATCCCGAGATCATCAAGGCCATCCGCGCCGGCCAACACGGACGCATCGCCGTAACGTACGTTGAATGGGCTGGTCCCGACATTCAGATCCACCTCGTTCCCTGGCGCGTGATCGATGGCCGCGATAGCGCAGAAGCGTTCGTCGCCGAGCTTGCCGGTAAGGAATACAGCCGCTACCGCCGGACCTCGATCTCCGCGGCGCTCGACTATTCGGTTCGCTTATTCGACCCGAAGACGTTCCAGTCTGCCCGCCGGGTCATCGACGTGTCCGGCGATGGCGCCAACAACTCCGGCTCTCCACTGACGCCGATCCGCGACCGTATCATCGAGAGCGGCGTCGTGATCAACGGCCTGCCTATAATCTTGAGACCCACCATGGGTTACTCGTCCTGGGACCTGCCCAACCTGGACCAGTACTACGCGAATTGTGTGGTCGGAGGTGCCGGATCATTCATGATACCGATCACGAAGCCTGAAGAATTCGCGACAGCCACACGACAGAAGCTGTTGCTGGAGATTTCCGGCATCACGCCAGAGCCGCGCATCATGCGAACGCAACTCGGACCACCGCAGATGGGTGCGCCGCAGTCCGGTGAAGGTGGCTACGATTGCGCGTTGCTCGAAAGGGGCATGCGCCGGTGGTGACGTGAGACGCGCCACGGATCTCCATGCAGGTTCTATTGTGCGAGGTCGTGGACTTACTATGACTGGGAACAGTTTCACTGCGTGAGCGGCTTATGTTCACCTACGTCCCGGTAACAGCGTTCGACCGGCGCGCAACGTCACTTGGTCCGCGCAAAAAACTGGAGGACAAGCCTTGCAAGTCATCGATCACAACAAGCAGACGAAGGAGGATTGGCGCGCCGGCGTTACAACGCAGATGCGGGTCTCCTCCCTGACGGGCTCCATGCAGCTTTGCATCTTCGACCAGTGGTGCGCACCGGGGTTGGGAGCCCCGACACATCTGCACGCGGTGGAAGAAGTGCTTTGCGTCATATCGGGGCGCGCCGAAATCTGGATTGGCCACGAGAAGAGCGTCGTCGTTGCAGGCCAGTCTGTGCTCATTCCCGCGGGCCGCAAGCACGGTTTTCGCAACATCGAGCAGGAGGGTACGCTTCACGTCCAGGCAACCCTCGCTGCCCCGATCTTCGAGGCCAGTTACGAAGACCGCGCCGAGTTGTCTCGCCGCTACGTGCCTTAGGTATTCGCAATGGCTCGAGGGCCGCAATGCCCGCGGCCACCTATTCCTTGCTTTCCATCGCGCCGTCGATCTCTCGGTGCCGCGGCGCGATTACGACCCAGGCGATCAACGTCGCCAGCGCCGCGAAGGCGAAAGTCGATCTGATTCCGATGTGCTCCGCGATCACGCCGATCGCCAATGCTCCGATGGCGGGCAACCCGCGATAGATGATGGCATAGATCATCATGACGCGGCCGCGCATATGGTCGGCGACAGCCATCTGTGTTTGCGCCTGGATGCCAACGCCCATCAGCGTCAGTGCGAAACCCCACGCAACCGCGAACGCGAGCGCAAAGCCGAGCTTAGGCGTCGCGACGAACCCGAACGTGGTCACACCCAGTGCGCAGGTCGACGCTATCGAGGCCGTAGCGAGCCCGCGCACGTGCCCACGCGTGGCGAGAAAAATCCCTGCACCAAGCGAACCGACCCCCATGCTCGAAGTCAGCCAGGCGAGCCCCGACGGTCCCGCATCGAACACGCCGCCGGCGAACCCCGGCAGCAATTCCTGCAGCGGCCGGGCAAAAAGCGACGCAGTCGCGAGCATCAGGAACAACGGCCAAATTCCCCGGTGACGTCGCGCGTAGGCCATGCCTTCGCCGATCGATTGGAGAATACCGATATCGCCGCTCTTTTCGCGCTTGGGCACCACGAGATTCATTCGCGCGACCTGCGCGAAGAATACGACGCAACCCACGATATGGATAACGAATGCCGCAGCCACTCCCATCGACGATATCGCCGCCGCCGCCATCACCGGGCCGATGAACCGCGAACCATGATACAGCGTGGAATCCAAAGTGATCGCGCTAGGGTAGTCGCTGCGCGGAACAGTCGCCGGAACGATCATCTGCCGCGCCGCCGTGTAGCTGGGATGAATGAGGCCCGACCCGAGCGACAGCAGCAGCAGTAACTCTATCGTCATGGCACCGGCGACCGTCACTGTCGTCAGCGCGACCGCCTGCGCGATCATCGCGATCTGCGACCATCGGATCTGGCGCACCGGATCGGACCTGTCGGCGGCAGCACCGGCAAACGGACCAAGCACGACCAGCGGAATGAGGTCGGCAGCCGCGATCGCTCCGACCCAGGCGTGGCTGTGCGAGAGTTCCCAAGCGAGCCAACCCACGCCGACGCGCTGCATCCAACTCGTCACGTAGTAGCAGCCCAGCCCCGACATGAAGAGACGGTAGTTCGGGAAGCGCCACACGCGGACGGCAGGGCTCTCCCGAAAGGCTGTGGCACTCAGGGTAAGAAAGGTCATGAGGGATCGCGACGAGAGTTGGGGAGCCGCGCACCGGCAGGTGATCGGTCCAGCAGGTTCTACCGTTGCAGGCTCGGGAGCAAGTGATGCCTGAGAACCTTCGCCAGCATGGTTTCCGAGCCCGATCGAATGGCTGCGCAGCCCCTCCTTGTTGGCTTATGCTAGCCTCGCACGGCGAACAACGTGAGCGAGGTCTGGGCATGGCAGGTATCACGGGAAGGACGGCCCTCGTCACAGGCGCAGCCAACTCCGGCGGCATGGGATACAGCCACGTAGTGTTGCTGGCCTCTCGCGGAGTAAACGTGATCGCCGGAGATGTCGATCGTGCCGGCGCCGAGGCGACCGCCGAGGCTGCCCGTCGCTTGGGCGTGAAAGCACATGCTCTGGTCGCCGACATCCGCGATCTCACCGCATTCAAGTTGGCGTTGGCGCAAGCCGTGGCGGAGGTTGGGCCCGTCGACATACTCATCAACAACGCGGGCGTCGGCGGTGAACGGCTTGCCTTCGAGGATGTCGGCGAACAAGCGTTCGACCGGATGTTCGAGGTCAATGTGCGCGGCGGCTTCTTCATTACGCAGGCGGTCGTGCCGGCGATGAAGGCGCGCCGATGGGGCCGCGTCATCAACATTTCCTCGCAGTTCGGCATCGTTGGTTCGTCCACCGCATCACATTATGCAGGTGCGAAGGCGGCGCTGCTGGGCTTCACGAAAACGTGGGCGCGCGAATTGGCGCCCTACAACATAACCGTGAACGCGGTGGCGCCGGGCTACATCGACACGCCGATGACGGCCCGCACTGTCGCAGATCCGGCCCGGTTGGCTAGCAGGCTGAAGCCGATACCCGCAGGACGCAAAGGCGAACCCATCGATGTCTCGTATAGCGTCGCATGGCTAGCAAGCGACGAGGCGAGCTTCATTACCGGGCAGGTGATCTCGCCCAACGGCGGCGAGACGATCTACTGAGGCTTGTAGGTGGCGGGTCTCAGCATCCGCCACGCTGGACCTGCGGAGGCGGTAGCAGCGGCGAGAAGCATACCGGCCGCGAGCGCTTGAGGTCCCGGTGCAATGAGCATGATCGATGCTGAGCCGGAGGCGATCCGCGACAGCCAAAGCAACGGTGCCGGCAACGGATTATGAATATCGGCTTCGCGCCATACGAACATCCCGAGCGCCACGCCGGCAGCGTAGATGCCGACGACGGCACGCAGCACGCCTTCAGCGATATCGAGTGGTCCACCGATCAGCAAGACGCCGGGATGATAGGCGAAATAGAACGGCGCCATCAGGCCCGCGATCGAGATCTTGGTCGCTTCCCAGCCCGTGCGCATCATTCCCGCGCCCGCGATGCCAGCGGCTGCGAATGCAGCGAAACAGACCGGCGGCGTCACCATCGACAGCATGCCGTAGTAGATGATGAACAGGTGCGCGCCCGCTACAGTGACGCCCATCTTGACGATAGCTGGCGCGACGAGAACCGCGAGAGTGAGGTAGATGATTTGCGTCGGCAGGCCCATGCCGAGGATTAGGCAGACGATGCCGCACAGGATCAGCGCGAGCCACAACATCCCCATCGACGCGTCGATCACGAGGCCGGAAATCTTCAGGCCGAACGCCGTCTGGACGACGACGCCGATGATGATTCCAGCACATGCTGACGACGTCAGCAGCGAGATCGTGTCGTGCAGCCCATCGCGGCATGCACTCACGAGATTGGCGAGCGTCACGTTGGCGCGCGCCTTGGGCATGAGCAACGCGGCGACGACGGCCGTCGCGATCCCATGCAGAACGGCGATCTCCATCGACTGGTCGAACAACATCTCACCGGTGATGACGGCCAGTGAAAGCAAATGCAGCCCGCCCTCGCGCATGACTTTCCAACCACTGGGAATTTCATCCGGGGGCACACCCTTCATGCCCGTTCGGATGGCCTCCCAATGCACGGCGTACCAGATCGCGAAATAGAACAGCAGCCCCGGCACGAGGGCGTGAATGATGATTTGGCTGTATGGGATGCGCGTGTACTCGGCCATCAGGAACGCGGCAGCGCCCATGACCGGCGGCATGATCTGCCCGCCCGTAGACGCCGCTGCTTCGATCGCGCCGGCCATCGCCGGCTTGTAGCCCTCGCGCCGCATCATCGGGATCGTGAACACGCCCTGGCTCACCACGTTGGCGACTGCACTTCCCGAGGCGAGCCCCATGAACAACGACGACACCGTCGCGATCTTCGCGCTGCCCCCGCGTGACCGCCCGCAAAGTGCCTTCGCAAGGTCATCCATGAATTCGATCGCGCCGAGCCGCGACAGGAACGCACCATAGACGACGAACAGCAGAACCATTTCGATGGTAACAGCGAGTGCTGAACCCAGAACGCCTTCGAGTGACAGAAACTGCAACGTCAACACGCGCTCGATGCTGAACGACCCCGTGCGCAGCATTCCCGGGAGCTGCGGTCCATACCAGAGCGGATAGAGCAGGAACACGACGGACAGCAGTGGCAATGCCAGTCCTGCCGTGCGCCGCGTTGCCTCCAGAACGATGAGGATGCCCGCCATCGCCATTGCGAGGTCCAGCATTGTGCTCGCGCCGGCTCTGCCGAAGACATTCTCGAAATCGATCGCGATGTAGAGCGCTGCCGCTACGCCGATAGTCGCGAGCAGGATGTCGACTGCCCACATGAGGCGACCCCGGGGCCCCTGACCCGGCGGAAAGAAGATCAGCGAATAGCCGAGAGCGGCCGCGAGAAAGACGCCGCGCAACACGGCATCGGGAATATCGCTCGTGAAAGTGTTGTAGACGAGTAATGCGAGCAGCCCGAGCGCGAGCGCCTTTCGCAGCTGTTCGAGCGAAGCTGGCCAACTGGTCTTTCCGGCCAGCATTACACCGCTCGTGTCGTTCATGCCGGTGTCCTTTTCATGTGCCAGTCAGTGCTGCGAAGTTCGCACCGAGCGCAGCGTCTGCCTGGGCCCCCGGAAGCGAGCGACGGATGAACCCGACTGGATCTGGCAACACGAGAAGGAACGGAGCATCGGTTCCAAACAGCAGGTGCTCCGGCGGAATGACGGTGGCGGCAAATGAGATATAGCCTTCTTCGAACCCGGCAGTGTCGTACCACAACCCGTCGAGATACTCGCCCACGCTGCGCTTCAAGTTCCGCTGTATCGACGGGTTCTTGTCGACCTCGCACTGCATCCGTCCGCGCAGCATCAGACTGTAGCCGCCGGTGTGGGCGCAGACGAGCTTGAGGCCGGAATGCCGCTCCAGGAAGCCGCTGCAAACCATCCGGAAGATGTTGATCGACGTATCGAACAGATAGCCGGCGATGGTCGTCAACTCGAACTCGGCTGTGCGGTCCTTGCCCGCGGGATCGGCGGGGTGCACGAACAGCGGCACATCCAGTTCGCGCGCGGCCTCGAAGATCGGCTCGAATTGAGGCGCGTCGAGATAGGCCCCCCGTACATTTGTGGCCAGATGGCCCCCGATGAAACCATGCTCTTTCACGCATCGCGTCAGCTCACGCGCTGCCGCCTTCGGATCTTGCATGGGCAGGAAGGCCCACGCCGCGAACCGTTTCGGGTCCGTCCGGACCAGCCGCGCGAAGCCGTCGTTGCAGGTTTGCGCGGCATCGATCGCCAGCCCGGGCTCAGAGAAATAATTGATCAGCGGTGTGGCCAGCGAAACCACCGTGCGGTCGATGCCGAGGCGGTCCATGCGCGCGATCTGGCGCGCTGGATCGAAGAACGTGTCGTTGAGCGCGAAAGTCGTGCCGCGAACCTCCACGTCGATCATCTCGCCGCGGCGCTGCACCTCGCGCACCGCGAAAGTCGCGTTGCCCTGCACGAGCCGGTAGTAGTCTTCTGGCACGAAGTGGCAGTGCATATCCGTGATCATGCGGGAAGGCCTTCCTCCGAAACCGACCGACTACTTCACTATGCCCGCTTCCTTGAACGCGCGCAGCGAACCCGGATGAAGTGGCGCACCCATCTCGAGCACTTTCACGCCCTTCTGTTTGGCTTCCGTGACGAGACGGACAACCGAGCGATACTGCGCCGACTTTTCCGTCATGGCGTCGAGATTTTCGAGAAACGTCTTGGCGATGAGATAAGCCGTGCTTTCGTCGAGGGTGGCAGAGCCGACGAATGCGTTCAGGATCTCGATGGTGCGGGTGTCCTGCTCGTGGCCTTTGAACGCGCCTTTGGCCAAGATGCCGTCGGAATAGACACCTTCGCTGGCGATGACTTTCGTCATGTGCTCGCTGCCGACGGTGACGGCCCGCGCCTTGGCGAGTTCGGTGAGTTCGGTGAGGCTGGCCTGGGGTAGGCAGCATTGCAGTTGTGCGTCGGCTTTGCCTTCGCGCAAAGCCGTCGCACCGGCGCCGAAGGCCAAGTACATCGGCCGAACGTCGTCGAAACTCAAGCCGATCGCACCGAGTACGACGCGCGCGTGGGCCTCCATGCCGCTGCCCTTGGCGCCCACAGCGACACGTTTGCCCTTCAGATCATCGAGCGACCTGATAGGCGAGGCATCGAGCGTGATGAAGAATAACTGCCAAACGCCGAGTGGCACGATCGTGACGAGATCCAAGGGCTTGTCGAACGGAGGCTTGCCGAGCCGGCCGTTCTTGACCCAGTTGGCGTCCATGGCAGCGAGCGTTGCTTGCTTTGAAACGACGAGCCGCGCGGATTCGATGCCGCCGCTAGCCGCTTCGGAGGTAGCCGAGCCGAACTTTCCCGAGCGCTGCAGCGTGTCGGCGAAAACGGCACCCATCGCATAGTAAGCGCCGCCCGCAGTGCCAGTCGCGATCCGTACATCGGGCTTGGTTTGGGCGTGCGCTTGGAACGGCTTCGCCGCCGTGGCTGAGACTGCGGCAAGAACCAGCGCGAAACCAATGTACTTCACCCTCGGCAGTCGAAGCATGCCCGGTCCCTCCCCATTGATTACGCCCGCTCGTCTCGAGCGATGCCTTCATCAGACCATAGACGCCGGCTACACGCGCGAGAAGGGCTTGATTTTATCCGGTGACGCCGAGCTGTTCCGCCATCCAGTCGGCAGTTTGAAGCCGCCACTTGTAGCCGCGGTTGTTGGCGACGTGGTTGCCGTCCTCGATCAGCGAGAACACCACGGGGCCACGGACGTCCTTCGACAGTCGTTCGGCATCCTGCCACGGCACCACGCGGTCCTGCTTGCCCGCGACGATGTAGATCGGGCACGTGATCTTCTCTGCCACGCCCTCCATCGACAGCGTCAGCGCGTTCTTGCGGCCCTCTTCCTGCGTCTTGGCATGGCTGCGCACGCGGATCGCCTCACGCGTGAGGTCGGGGATGGTGTCCCAGTTCTTGCCCATATTGTAGGGACCCGACAGCGCAATGCACGCCTTCACGCGCTTCTCGAAAGCGGCCGAACGCGGCGCGTAGTAGCCGCCCATCGAAACGCCCCACAGCCCGATCCGTTTGGTGTCGACATCGCTGCGGGTCTCGATGTAGTCGCACACGGCTTTAACGGCGGTCTCGTAGTTGCCGCGGATCGGGAAGTCGTACTCGGCCTCGCCTTGCCCCGGACCGTCGAACACGAGGATCGCGATGCCGCGCGCGAGGAACGGCATTTCGTAGGCGTCCGTCTCTTCCTTCGCGCTGTCGAGCCCGCACGCCATGATCATGACAGGCGGGTTCTTGACGCCTGCGGGCTTGCGCAGAATGCCGTAGAGATGCTTGCCCTCGAACGGGATCGCGACGCGCTCGCCAGCCGGCGTCAGATGCGGCAGCGCGAGGGTGCGGCACTCCACGGCCTTCATGTGCGCGGCCTTCATCTGTGGGATGTCCTGCACGAACAGGAATTTGCCGAAGTGGTAGTAGACGCCCGCCCGCTGCAGGTGCTCGCCCGCCGTGAGGAACTTACCCTTGGCCAGCGCCTCCCGCCCCAGCGCTTCGTGCACGGCCGCTTTGTCCGACCACGCCCGGCACCAGTCGTCGTACTTCTGCACGGACGCGACGACTTCCTCGAAGTCGGTCAGCACGACGCCGTTGGCGACGAACCGCGCCGCCCAATGCGAGAGCGCTGATTTGACGAGTGCATCCTGAGTCATGTGGGGCTCTCTTCTGGCGAGGTGTGCGGGCCGAGCGGGGCCTGCGGTCCATTTGCCCGCAATAAACACTGCAGGTCGGAAGTTGCAAGTTCGAGGCGGGAATTGCCGTATCCGGGGAAGCGGTAACCTGAGAAGGGGAAACCTTGTTGCCGCCCAAGTCTCAGTCCAATTCTCCTGCATTCGTGCCATTCGACGTTTTCAGGGGGACTGATTATGGCAGACAGCGGAGCGTCGGATCACGGTCGGGCTCAGGCGGCCGGTTCGGCTGATGTCCCGACGGAGGGACCCGGATTCCCGCGCCGGATCGACTTGAAGCTGATCCGCGGCAACATCATCGGCGTTTCCGCTCCCGCCTATGTTCTCGGCATCTTCGACAACGTGAACCCGACGGGGGCGGCCCGTTCGGTCGACCGGCTCCTCGGCGGGGCTCTGTCTGCACTCGTCCAGGACCGTATGATCGGAAGCCGGCTCGGCGAGATATCGCTGTTGCCGACTCCGCGTCGGGCGCTGCGGGCCGATCTCATCGGGTTCGCCGGCCTGGGGCCGATCTCCCTATTCAAGCCCAAGGTGATGGAAACGGTCGCCGAAAATCTGGCCCGCGTCTTCATTACGACCCAGATCCATTCGTTGGCTTCCGTCGTCATCGGATCGAACGCGGGCGCATCGATCGCAGAGTGCTTCAGCGCATTCATGAATGGGTTTCTGCGTGGCCTCGACCAACGCGATACCGAACACGATTTTCGCACGATCTACATCTGCGAAATGGACAAAGAGCGCTACGCGGAACTTCTCGCCGTCGCCTACACTTATTCTCCCCCAGCGGATCTAGGCGAGATCGACCTCGTGCGCCGGGAGATCGATCTCGGCGATTTCGCCGCTCCCGAGGCGCCGGGCAAGATCGGCGACAGTCTCGAGTTGACTTACCTGACGGTTCAACAGCAGCCCGTATCGGGACCCACGCGCCGATACAGCTTCGGTGTGCTGACGGGCGGTCAGGGAGCTGCGATCACGAAGGATGAGCACAGCGTCGAGTTCATGGGCAAGAAGGCGCTCGATAGGAAGTTGGACAAGGCGCGCCAGGGCGACCATGACTTCGGCAGCGCAGTTTCGGAATTCTACCTTCCCGAAGCGACGCGTGCCGCGGTTCACGGCAGTCTGAAGAAATCCGGTTCGAGCTATCTGGTGGTGGCCCACGACCGTGACAGCGCCGATATACCCTGGGAGGCGATGCCGCTGGCGGACGGCTACTACCCCGCGATAGAGGCCGGCATCAGCCGCAAGCTCACCACGGATGCGCGCATCGCCACGCGCTCGCATCTGCCGAGCAACGCCAAGCTCAAGATGCTGCTGATCCGCAATCCCACGAAGAATCTCGCCGGCGCGGAAGTCGAGTGCGACGACATCGTCAAGATGTTCAGGGACCGGGAAATCGAGCCCACGGTTCTGCGACACAGCGAGGCGACCGTCTCGAGCATCGTCGAGGAACTCGGCACGAAGCGCTACGACATCCTGCACTACGCCGGCCATGCCATCTTCGACCCGCGCTATCACGGCAACAGTGGATTGATCTGTCATGGCAATGAACGCCTGACGGCGAAGATGCTGCAGAAGCTCGAGATCATGCCGCAACTCGTCGTGCTCAACGGTTGCCAGTCGCTGAAGGTCCGCGGCGACGGGGAATTAGACCTCCCCGACGCCGACGAGACATGCGAGGTGCCGCTAGCCCGCGAGGATGACCGGTTCTTCTGGGAAAAGCTGTCGAACAACCTCGATGATCAGGCCTCGCTCGCAGAGGCGATGATGCTACGTGGCGTGATGAACATCATCGGCACCTATTGGCCGGTAGGCGATGCCGCCGCTCAGCTCTTTTCGCGGAATTTTTACGCGAGCCTGCTATCGGGCGACCGGTTGGGGCTAGCGATGTGCAAGGCACGGCGCGCGGTCCGCGACATCGGCAGCAGCGACTGGGCCAACTATCTGCACTACGGCGATCCCGAGTATTTGCTGCGGCGTAAGTGAGGTCCGCCCACCTACTTCGCGTCGACCCGCACCTGCACCAACCCAGCGGGATGCTCGTTGATGTAAACTTCGAGATCCGGCCGCTCCTTGGCAAGTCGCGCAGCCAACGGACGGGCCTGGGCGGCATGCTCGACGTATTGCGCCTCGGTCCACTCGCTGTTGGCGGGATCGTCGGGGTTCAGCGAATTGGAGAACGCCTCGCCCCAGGCGATCAGGTCGCGCGTCAACGACTCGGAAAGGCCGAGCTTCTCAGGTGAGAAGTCACCGGCAGTGTCGCGGTCGAGCGCCCACAGCGGATGGCACTCGTAATCCGCCATGACCTTCACGGCGTGGGATAGGTGCGCCTCGCGCAGGGGCGAGGAACCTTCCTCGTCTGGCGGCGAACGGCCGTCGGAGGCGGAAATCGCAAACGGACTGTCGATAGCGCGCGCGAGGTGCCTCGTGAAGTAAAGGATGTGCGCCACTACAACAGCAGCGCCGATACCGAGCACCACCGAACCCGCATCGGCGGTCGGGATGAGCTTGCCCGTGAAGCTCGCCCAGAGAACGAGCGCCGTTGCCGCGCAGTAGACGACGAACGCATTCGTGGTCTGCTGGCGGCCCTTGGGGTCGGGTGGATCTTCGACGTCGAACCAGCGCGGCGCGACGACGGAAATATACGCCGCCTGCCCCACCGCAGACGCGACGAACAGCCAGGGCGCGATATCCAGCAACGCCGTCAGTGCGACCCCGCCGGCCAGCACCAGCGTTGCCGCGCACAGATGCCATGTGGTGATCGCCCGCTCGACGCGCGAAATCCCCTTGCCCCCGATCGCAGCAATCGCCTTGTCCAGAAAGTGCGACGTCAACGCGGCTCGTGTCGCCACGACACCCGCGAAGACGTAGAACGCGCCGACGAAGCGCAACCCGATTTCAGCGATGTCCATTATCGAGACCGCGTGCAGATCGAACTCAGGTTTCGGAAGGTCCGAGCAACTTGCGCGGCTTCTCTTGCTCGACCACATGAGTTCCCGGGCTATCGTTGCCGATCGTCTGCGGCGCCGATCCGGGAGCCTGCGAGTAGAGCTGCGGCGCGGCCCGGTTGATTTCCAGATGGAAGATATCGGGCCTGTTGTAATGCCCGGCGAAGTCGTGCCGCAGCTTCATCTGGATGCCCTGCTCGAGATCGCAGTCGGCGTAGAGGATACCCTCTTCCTGCCCCATCGGACCCGCAATGATGCGGCTCATCGGTGAGACGATCATGCTGCCGCCGCAGCAGTCGGGACTGCGCAGGAACTTCTCCATTTCAGGTGTCGGCTCCAGAGCGCGGATCGTCGTTTCGTCGACGGTTCCGCATGCAGAGATCACGAACGCCTTCGTCATCTGGGCGAACGCCTGGCTGTCGATCGCGACGCGGTTGCGCAGGGGATCGCCGCTCACCGGGAAATGGCACGGCCAGCTCATCACGTGGAGACGTGTGTGCTCGGCCGTCAGTGCGAAGATCGCCAACGGGTTGGAGTTCTCGCCGCAGATCAGCCCCGACACCGGCCCGAACTCCGTCTGGAACGCGCCGAATGTGTCGCCGTAGCCGCCGGTGTGGACGAGCCGCTCACCCACCGTCGGCATGATCTTCTGGTGCTTGCCGATCAGTTGCCCGTCCGGCCCGATGTAGACCTGGGTATTGAACATCGTGCCGAACGTGTTCGGCAACTTCTCGCACAGGCCGATCATGACGTAGGCATTGGCATCGCGGGCTGCAGCGCACAACTGCGCGATCTCAGGACCCGGAATCTCCACCGAGTTCTTGAACAGAGCGACCGACAGTTTATTGGCGATAGCCCCAGTGGCGGGATGGTGATGGTACCAGATGGGATGAGCGGGAATGAAACTCTCAGGCAGGCCGATCACGCGTGCGCCGTTGCGGCCGGCCTCGCGGATCAGGGAGCAGGCCTTGTCGGTCGAGGCCTCGCGGTCGAGGAAGACCGAGGCGGCCTGGATGGCGGCGACTTTGATGGTGGCGTAGGTATCGCCCATATGGCGTGGTCTCGCGCTGCTGCTGTGCTGTGGCATGGGTACTGTGACATGGGTAGGCCGAAGCCTCGCCAAGGTGTAGCCTCGCCGCCGCGACGTTGCACGGTCATAAATTGACGCCGGGTCAGCCCGTTCGATCCGGCATCGGGAGGACGGCTGCGTGTCGAGGAAGACGGACGGGCATGGATATCGGGGGCAATGCACTATTCTTCGCGGCCGGTGTGGCAGGCGGGGCTCTATCCTCGCTGATCGGGGGAGCCTCGCTGGTGACGTTTCCGGTGCTGCTGGCAAGCGGCCTTTCGCCCATGGCCGCGGTCGCGGCCAATACGCTGGCGCTGACGCCCGGCAATTTTCTCGCATGGATCTATGACCGTGGACAGCTACCAAAGTTCGACCGGTCCTTCTTCGTGCTCAACTTGGTCTCGCTGGTCGGAGCTCTGTTCGGAGCGCTCCTCCTGGTCGCAACACCGACCCGCCTGTTGTCACTCATCGTTCCCCTCCTTCTGGGGTTTGCGACGCTCGTTTTTGCCGGATCGCGCCAGATTGAGGCCTGGATCGCGCGTCGCGCGGCGGCACGGCGAAGCGCCGCGGGAAGCACCTCGGACCATTGGGGCGCGACCAACGCGGCGCTGTTTCCAGTTTCGGTTTATGGCGGCTACTTCGGCTCCGGCGTCGGCGTGTTGTTGATCGCCGTGCTGACGATCGGCTCGGGCGGTGACTATCGCACTACGAATGTCCTCAAGAATTTCATCACCAGCCTCAATAGCGCCGTTGCGTGCGGCGTCTACATCGCGCTCGACGTGGTGGTTTGGACACCAGTTCTGGCCATGATGCTCGGGGCGCTGGGTGGCGCACTGGCAGGCGCCCGGCTTGCCAAAGTCGTCCCGCGCGAAATCATGCGCCGTGCCATCATCATGCTGAGCGCTCTGCTGACGCTAGCCTTTGCCTGGCGGTATTGGCTGTGAGGCGAGGCTGACCGCATGGGACCTTTCGATTTGGTCTATCTGCTGGTGGTGGGACTGCTTGGTGGCATCATCACGTCTCTCGTTGGCGGTGCCTCCGTCGTCACGTTTCCCGCGCTCGTGGCATTCGGCTTGGCGCCGGTCGATGCCGCCATCGTCAGTCTCGTCGCATTGACGCCGGCGAACCTCGGCTCGGCCTGGTGGGACCGGAGCCAGTTGCCGCCGTTCTCACCCGTCATGTGGTGGTTGTTCGCCGTCTGCATTTTCGGCTCTGTGCTGGGTGCGTGGCTCTTGCTCGTGACGCCAGAGATGGTCTTTTCAGCCCTCGTGCCGCTTCTGCTCGGGGCAGCCACGCTGTTGTTCGCCTATGCCGGCCAGATCGCGAGTTCGATCGAGCGCAATGCGACGAGCGCGGCGGCGGCTGAGCGCACCCGTTGGATCGCGACCATCGCCGCAATGGTCCCGGTCTCGATCTATGGTGGATACTTCGGCGCGGGTGCGGGCGTGATGCTGCTGGCGATCCTCATGGTGATCGCGCGCGGAGACTATCGCGCCGCCAACGCCATGAAGAACTTCGTCGCAGGCTTGAATTGCATGATGGCGACAGCCGTCTACGTCGTGCAGGATAGGGTCGAATGGCGCCCGGTGGCCTTGATCACGGCCGGTGCGATGGTGGGCGCGGTGATCGGTGTCCGGCTCGTTCGGATAGCTCCCCGCGAGATGATGCGCCGCGTCGTGATCGGACTAGGCGCGGCACTTTCAGCGGTGTTTGCATGGAAGTATTGGTTGTGAAGCTACCCAGGAGGAAACGATGATCGAACTGTATTTCTGGACGACGGACAACGGCTATAAGGCGCGCCAATGCATGGAGGAGAGCGGGCTCCCCTACGTCGTCAAGCCCGTCAACATCCGCAACAAAGAGCAGTTTGCGCCCGAGTACCTGAAGATCAGCCCGGGCCACAAGATCCCTGCGATCGTCGACCCCAACGGCCCCGGCGGCAATCGCATCACGCTATGCGAGTCCGGCGCCATCTTGAAATACATCGGCGCGAAGTCCGGCAAGGGCCTTTATCCCTCCGACCCGCTCCAGCAGATCAAGGTCGACCAGTGGCTGTTCTGGGGCTCCGCCACATTCACGACATTGGCCCAGCAGTTCGGCCATTTCGTCGTACGTTGGGACCAGGACGTGCCGAAGGGCAAGGAGTGGTACACGGGCGTCCTCAAGGACATGTTAGGCACCCTCGACCGCCATCTGGCCGACAACGAGTACGTGGCCGGCGCCTATTCGGTGGCGGACATCTCGATGTACCCGGACACCCACCTTCACGGCGTCAACGACATCGGCCTCGACGCCTACCCCAACGTGAAGCGCTGGCACGACGCGATCGCGGCACGCCCGGCCGTGCAGAAGGCGTGGGGGCCGTACTGAGGGCGGCGGCCGGTATGGGCGACATACAAGTCGATGGGGTCTTGTTAGACAGATTGTATAACGTTATACATTCCGTCTAACATCCCATCCGACCGAGGTCGTCACCATGAAGCTCGAACTCAAGAAGATCGGCAACTCCACCGGCTTGATCCTCCCGAAGGAGCTGCTCGCCCGGCTCGGCCTCCAGCAGGGCGACAGCGTAACCGTGACGGAGGGGCCGGAGCGGACGATCACCGTTTCGGCCTACGCGGAGGACGACGAAGAGACTATGAGCCTCGCTCGCGAAATCATGCGCGAGTACAAGAACACTATGAAGGCGCTCGCCAAATGAACGAGCCCAGATGGTTGACCGAGGATCAGGTGATCCGCGCCCATGCTGAGCAACTCGCGATTTTCGGTGGCCCTGCAGGAATCCGAGATGAGGGCATGCTCGGCTCTGCGCTCGACCGCCCCAAGAACAAATGGACGTATGGCGAAAGCGACTTGGCGCGCCTTGCTGCTGCCTATGCGTTCGGGCTGTCGCGGAACCATCCGTTCGTCGACGGCAACAAGCGTGCAGCGTTCATGGCCATGATGATCTTCTTGCGTAAGAACGGCGTTCGCTTCGCTCCGCCCGAAGCTGAGGCGACGGAGGCAATGCTTTCCCTCGCCGCCGGCGACGTCGACGAGGACGGCCTTTCGCGCTGGATCAGGGACAACTGGCCGCGTTAAGCTCCACCGATCCGCGCGTGAGACGCGGTCTTGAACCGGGAGGAGCATCGATGGCCAATGCAGGAGCGCGGCGCGCTGGCGTTTTCGTCTCGTTGGCGCTGGGCGCAGGCCTCGCGGCGCTTCCGCTCGAATCCGCCGCCCAAACCTTCCCGACGAAAACCATTCGCATCATCGCACCTTTCCCCGCAGGCGGCCTCGCCGACGTGCTGGCCCGGGCTGTCGGCGAAGACCTGCAGAAATCTCTCGGCCAGACCGTCATCGTCGAGAACCGTCCCGGTGCCGGCGGCAACACCGGCGCGAACGCCGTCGCAACGGCCGATCCCGACGGCCATACGCTGCTGATGTCCTCGACCGGCATTCTGTCGATCAACGAGTTCATCTTCTCACGCATGCCGTTCGACCCCGACAAGGCGTTCGCACCGATCACCGTGGTCGCGGATATGTCGATGCTACTCGTCGTCCACCCGAAAGTCGGCGTCACCGACTTCAAGGGCTTTCTCGCGAAGGTCCGGGCCGAGCCGGGCAAGCTGAACTTCGGCTCGGCTGGCAACGGAACTACGGGGCATCTGGCTCTCGTGATGTTCCAGCGCACGGCGAACGTTGAGATCACCCACGTGCCCTACAGCGGCGCCGCACCCTCCGTGCAGGACCTCATCGCCGGGCAGATCGACGGCCTGTTCGACAATCCGCCGACCGTCATGAGCCACATCCGCGCGGGCACCATCCGCGCGCTCGCCGCGACCGCGCCGCAACGCATGTCGATCCTGCCCGATGTTCCGACCGCCACGGAGGCGGGGCTACCCGGTTTCGAAGCATCGTCGTGGTTTGCGCTCGTAGCCCCCGCCGCGACGCCGAAGCCGGTCATCGATCGCCTGCATGCGGATACAGTGAAGGCGTTGCGCCAGCCATCGATGGAGGAGCGCTTCAACAAGCTCGGCGCACGCCTCGTCGGCAACACGCCAGACGAGTTCGCCGCCTTCATCAAGTCGGAGCGCGCGAAGTGGGGCGCAACATTGAAGCCGGCGGGCATCAAGCTGGATTGAAAACCATCGAGCCTTGATACCGCCGATCTCCACCACAGTGAGATCACCGCTTCCGTAGCGCGAGGCCACGGAAGACGGTGAACGATTTCCTATACGTGCTGGCCTTCGCCGAGGGGGATGTCGCGCAGTGTCGACGGTGCGAACAGGTCGTCGACTTTCAGTCGGCGGTCGGTGAGCGCATGTTCCTGCGTGAACTGGCACAACGCCTCCAGCGTCGGACGGTTGGCTTCGACGCCATACGCATACCAGTCCTTGCCGAAAACGCGCTGCTCCTCCTCGATCATCGGCTGCAGCCATGCGAACGACGCCTTCGGTGAGCCCGCATCCAGCAGCATTCGGTAGCACCGCTCCTTGGCCGCGCAGAACGCCTTGTAGAGCGACAGCGCCACCCAGGGATCTCGATCGTAGATCTCCCGTTTGATAACCACGGTGTGCATGATCGGATAGATCTTGGTGCGCTTGAAGTAGTCCTTCTCGAGCTCGATGTAGTTCGGGAACATGCGGATGCACTTCGGGCTATTGCGCCGGAAGGCCAGTGGATTGTTCGCGGTCATCATGAAGTCGAGTTCGCCCGCTTCCACGAGATCGCCGAGTTCCGTGCCCGGAGGCGCCTGATCCACAACGACGCCCGGCGGTAGCGCGTGACTGATGCGGCTCGTGCGGCCCTGCAGCCAGGACAGCTTCGACAGATCGACGCCGTAGTCATGCTGCAAGAGGCCACGCATATAGACCGCGGCCGTCATCGAATACTCGGGCACGCCGCCGCGCCGGCCTTCGAGGTCCTTGGGGCTCTTGAAGCCGCCTTTGAACTTTTCGGGGTTGTAGAAGAAGTAGCCGTGGCGGAACACGCGGCTGGGGAACACCGGGATCGCGATGAACGGAGGCTTCTCGCCCTTGGCCAATGCAGTGGCGAGCGTCGTCGTGTAATTCGACATCGACATCTCCGAGACGTCGAATTCCCTGTATTGGAGCTGGCGCCAGAAGATCTCTGCCGGCTGTAGCGGCAGATAGGTGAGGTCGATCCCCTCCGCTCGGACGTTACCGTCGATGATGGCCTGGGTCCGGTCATAAGGCCCGCAGGCCAATGTCAGCCGAAGGTTCGCCATAGTTCCACTCCGTTGCTCTGGATATCGGTCTGAAGCACTGTGGCAGGAGAAGCGGGCATCCCGCAAGAGTGCCGCGACCGGCGCTAATGCCGCGCTGGCGGAGGTCGCGGCGGGTCTCTAAAATAGCGTTTCAAACCGCAAGCGGATCCGGCGCGAGGAAACACCATGTCCATCGAAGTCCCCCACCAGCCCTACGGCTGGCGTGCGCGCATCGGCTACACGTCTCCGCCGCTGACGACAGAGGTGTTCCCCTACGAGTTCTACAAGCTCGTGCCGGATGGTGTGAGCCTCGTCGTCACCTCTCTTGCCATCACCGTCCGCTCGAAGGAGGAGATCGACCAGTCCTACGAGATCTCGATGAAGGCCGCGCGAGAGATGAAGGCGGCGGGCTGCAACATCATCTGCCTCGGCGGCGTGCCCATCAACGTCTCGCGCGGGCAGGCCAACGCCGACCAGATGATCAAGGATCTCGAATCCGACCTCGGCATCATGGTCTCGACCTCGCAGTCGGCCCAGACCAAGGCCGCCAAACTGCTCGGTGCGAAGAAGGTCGTCGTCGCCCACCCTTACGCGCAAAAGGACACCGAGCGGATCGCCGGCTATTCCGACCACATGGGCTGCGTCACGCTGGGCGCGATGGGCTGGGGCAACGACTTCAACAAGATCGGCGGCACCCCACGTGATGCGGCCGTTATCATGGGCCGCAAGCTGATGCAGGCGCATCCGGAAGCCGACACGATCATGTTCCCCTCGCCGCACTGGCCGACGCTCGAAGCGATTGACGTGCTCGAGGCGGAGTTCAAGGTCAATGTGATGTCGGCGCTACAAGTCATCGTCTGGGACGCGCTGCGCCGCGTCGGCATCGACGACAAGATCCAAGGCGCCGGCCGTCTGTTCCGCGAGTTTTGAAAAACTGATCGCCGTAGGGTGCGGTAGCGCGACAGCGCGTACCGCACCGGTCGTGCGTGGGAAGGTGCGGTACGCTTCGCTACCGCACCCTGCGAGCGATTTAGCGAACGCCGCCCTTGTTGATCGGCTGCAGGTTACTCATCGCCCAGAGACGCAGGGATGTTGTGACGCAGGGTTGTTGTTCTCATGCCTGCTGAAGTTTGACGTCCAGGTGGAGAAGCTCAATTCACGCCAACCGCCCGGCTCATCGTTGCACCGATCTCGGCGTTGATCACCAGGTCGGCGATTTCGTCCATGTCGGTCGGCTCGCGATTGACGATCACGAGATTGGCGCCACTGCGTTTCGCCAGGATCGGAAAGCCCGCAGCGGGATAGACGACGAGCGAGCTGCCGAGCACGATGAACAGATCGGCCCGGCTGGTGGCGGCATGCGCCCGTTCCATCGCGGCTTCCGGCATCGCCTGTCCAAACGAGATCGTCGCCGTTTTGATGATGCCCCCGCACGACTGGCACACGGGCAAACGTTCATCCTGCGCGAATATTCCGCGCACCCATTCCAGCTCATAGCGCTTGGCGCATTGCAGGCAGCTCGCATAGGTGCCGTTGCCGTGCAATTCAATGATCGCATCGTCGGGAACACCCGATGCTTGATGCAGGCCGTCGATGTTCTGGGTGATGAGGGCCAACAACTTGCCTTGCTCGTGCAGCCGGGCGAGCGCGCGGTGACCTGCATTGGGCGTAGCTGATCGCATGGTATCCTCGCTGGCGAACTTCCGCCGCCAGGATTCTCGTCGCTGCTCGGCTGACGCGAGAAAGTCGCCGAACTGGATCGGCTTCATGCGCGTCCATATTCCGCCGGGCGACCTGAAATCCGGGATGCCGGACTCGGTCGAAATCCCCGCGCCCGTGAACGCAACGATACTTCCGGCATCGCTGATCATGCCCTTCAGCATTTCGATGGCAGCCATTCCGTCCCTACCCCGTCAACACGGCCGTTAAAATCTTGCGGCAAAGGCGACTGCGCGTTGCAAAGCCGCGGTCATTGGCCGATCCTAAGGGAATGCTCACGTTGCGATAATGCATACGTCGCCTTCGATCGAACGCCAAGCCGATCCAATCGGCAGCGGGGCAGCGGGATTTGTGGGAGGGTTCGCAATGCGCATTTCCTTGATGGCTTTAGTCGCGGCTGCACTGGCCCAATGCAGCAGCCACGCAAGCGCCGATGAAGTCGCAGACTTCTACAAGGGCCGTCAGATCACGATGCTGGTCGGCTCGGGTGCCGGCGGTGGCTATGACGTTTACGCGCGTGTATGGGCTCGTCACGCGAGTCGCTACATTCCCGGCCAGCCCCAGATCGTCGCGAAAAACATGCCCGCCGCCGCGGGGATCGCCGCCGCCAATACTCTCTACAATACGTCGGAGCGCGACGGATTGACGATCGCAGCCCTGCCCAACGGCGCGGCGATGGACCCGCTGGCGGGCAATGTCCAGGCCCGCTTCGATGCGCTCAAGATGATCTGGCTCGGCAGCATGGGAAAGTTGCAGAACGTCTGCGCCACCTGGCATACGAGCGCGGTCCGCACGATTAAGGCGGCCCAGGAGAAAGAGATCATCGTAGCCGGTGCCGGCTCCACGTCGAACACGGCCATCATGCCGCGCATCCTCAATGACCTCATCGGTACCCGCTTCAAGATCATCGCAGGCTACGACCCGACATCCGGCTTGAACCTGGCGCTCGAGCGCGGCGAGGCCGAGGGTATTTGCGGATTGTCCTGGTCGACAATCAAGGCGTCGCGGCCCCACTGGATCAGGGACAAGCTGCTCAACGTGATCGTTCAGGTCGGTGTCGACAAGCTGCCCGATCTGCCCGATGTCCCCGGCGCACTCGATCTCGTGAAGGATGCGGCGAGCCGTCAGGTGCTTGAGCTGGTCCTAATCCGCCAGGAGATCGGCCGACCGATCGTTCTCCCCCCGGATGTCCCGGCTCATCGCGTTACGGCGTTGCGCCGTGCTTTCGACGCCGTCATCACCGACAAGGAATTTCTCGTCGACGCAGAGAAAGCCGGAATGGAGATCGAACCGCTCACGGGGACTGCGGTTCACGCGATGCTGGAGAAGGCTTATGCCGCCCCGAAGCCGATCGTCGACCGAATGATTTCGCTGATCGAGCCACCAAAATAGCGGACCAGGCAGGTACCTCGCTTCTACTGTAGCGACAGCGAGACTCCAACCTCGCCTAGCTCATCAATCGCTGCGCACGTGTCGCAAGCTCGGTGCGGTTGCGGACGTCGAAGTGCGAGAACAGCGCGGCGAGATGGATCTTCACGGTCCCCTCGGCGATATCGAGCTCCCGGGCAATCTCTTTATTGGCGAGCCCCCGCACGATGCCAGCGAGCACGTCTCGCTGGCGCGGCGTGAGGCCCTCCATCGCGGCGGCCTGACTAGGACCCGGTGTCGGCAATGGCATCGCGCGTGCTGCAGTCACGGACGGGACGAAGACCTTGCCCGCCATCACGTCCTTGAGCGCGGCTACGATCTTGTCGTCGGAGAGGCTCTTGGGTACGAAACCGTGCAGACCATGCGCCAACGTAGCGTCGATATTGGCGCGATCCTCGAGACCGGAGATCACGGCAACCTTGAGATCGGGATAATTGGCGCGGACGACGGCGAGGCTGGAAGGGCCTCCCATGCCCGGCATCGATAGGTCGAACAGCGCCAACTTGATCGAGGGCGTGTCGGCTAGTCGGTCCAGCGCCTCGTCGAAGCCGCCGACTTCGATCACCTCGGTCACTCCCAGGCGATCTTCCAAGAGCATGCGCAACCCGACGCGATAGAGGCCGTGGTCGTCGGCGATGAGAGCCGATGTTTTCGTAGCCGGGCTCATTTCAGTACTCGTGGTCCGTTCCGATGGTGCCGCCATACCACATCGGCGGCCGGCAAGCTCGCGTTAACTTTCATTCTGCGGCCTCGGCGGGCGGTCGAACGGAGCCGGGCTGCGGCATCCAGACGGGAGAACGCGGTTGGCCCGCGACTGTGCCCTCGGATTGTTTTGGCGAGGTCTTGGCCTTTGCCGATGCGGCGAGCAACTCTGAGAGCGCTCGTGCGATGGCATCGGGATCCGCTGGTTTTGTCATCCAACGCCGGCCATTCAGAACGAGACCCGACAACGTATCGGCGTCGGTTGCGCCCGTGAGCACCAGTGCTGGAACGGGTCGCCCC